>CBJNAT010000865.1:0-1817 GCA_966434585.1 uncultured Gammaproteobacteria bacterium
AATCGCATCGCGCGCGGCTGCGTGTCGAGATAGGCCGGTTGCGCGCGGTGTTGCGGGCGGTTGCGAGCATTGGCGCCACACCGAACGGCTTCGCGCTTCGGCCACTGCGTGCGCGCGAAGTCGTAGTTCTGGCGCGGCCCATCGACGATGCGAATGCCGCACTGCTCGCACTGCTTGCGGACGGCGAATCCTGGTCGAGCTCCGCGCTCGCGATTGCGCTGGGTACGAGCCAGCGGACGATCCAACGAACGCTCGATGTGCTGGCCGCGGCCGGTAAAGTGCAATCCTACGGCAACGGTCGAGCGCGTCGGTGGATCACACCGCCCGTGCCCGGGATCGCGACAACCTTGTTACTCCCTGGCCCGTTGCTCAGTAGTTAGGATCGCGTCATGAAACGATCTGCGGCGAACATCGAGCGAGAGTACGGACCCTTTCCGGGGATCGAGCACGTGCATGGCCTCACCTACGACGGCCGGCATGTGTGGTTTGCGAGCGGCGATAAGCTCAATGCCCTCGATCCAACGAGTGGCAGCGTGCAGCGCTCACTCGATGTTGCCGCGCACGCGGGTACGGCATTCGACGGGCGGCACTTATTTCAGATCGCCGAAGATCGAATACAGAAGATCGATCCGCAGACCGGACGCGTATTGGCCACGATCCCTGCGCCGGGCAATGGCGGGGATTCCGGACTCGCGTGGGCCGAAGGCAGTCTCTGGGTGGGCCAGCATCGTGGTCGTAAGATCCATCAGATCGATCCGAATACAGGCGCGATTCTGCGTACGATCGAATCGAATCGCATGGTCACCGGCGTGAGCTGGGTCGAGGGCGAGCTGTGGCACGGCACGTGGGAAGGCGACGAAAGCGAGCTGCGCCGCATCGATCCGAGGACGGGCGAGGTGCTGGAGGAAGTGAACATGCCTGTGGGCATCGGGGTATCCGGCCTCGAGTCCGACGGGCACGATGTGTTCTTCTGCGGCGGCGGCAATAGCGGCAAAGTGAGAGTGGTGCGACGTCCACGGCATCCGTGAAGAGGGCTTCGACGCGCTCAGCCCGAACGAATTGTTCGCCGTTCATCCAGAGCGAAAACGAATTTCTCGCGAGCGACGGTGCAGCTCGTTCCTGCGGCCGACTCACGGCTGAATCAACGCGGTGTGGATCCGGCCCGATATCTCGAGCGTTACTCGACTCTCTGCAACCGTGCGGCGTCCTCGAGAGCGACGATGGAATCGAATGGTCCCACACTGATCGTCGGCGCGGGCTTGGCGATCATCGCGATTCTGCTCGGACGCCCAGCGCCAGAAGATGCGCAAAGCGTGGTGTCAATGGAGATCGCCGTAGCGGAGCCAGTGCGCGCGCGCCCATCGTGTCGTACGGACGTGCTGGGCGAATCTGGACAACCCCTCGACTGTGCTATCGCGACTACGCAGACTGCTGAGCTCGCTTCGTCGGTCGTGGCAGACGCGCCTGCGGATCTGGAGGACGCACGGCCGCACGACCAGCGCGATGCGCATACAGCACATGAGTCGGTTGTGCTGTAGCGCGCATGTGGTGAACCGGCAACATTCGAGAGCCGAGTGCGGAAACAGGAAGTACATGGGAACCCATGTTTCTGAGGCTCCGGGTTGACACCCGGCTATTTTACTGATTGGGGTTGTGCCGCGCCGAGCTCGGCGGGTAAGTTCTTCATCGTCATGCTGGAGAACCTCGACAACGCGCGAAGCGCAGCCGCATTTCTCGACATCGATGGCACGCTGCTCGCTATCGCGCCGACGCCGGATCGCGTGATCGTGCCCGCGCGGTTGCCGGAGTTGTTGTAT
>CBJNAT010000866.1:0-1810 GCA_966434585.1 uncultured Gammaproteobacteria bacterium
CGCTCAATCGTGGTGAGCCCTTCGTTCGCAACGTGCTGTGCGAGTTGGAGGTCGTCGCGCAGAAGCGCAAGCTGCGCCTGCATCTCGGCGCCGTTGCGTGCGACGAGAAAGTCCACCCCCGGCCTGAACAAGTGCTCGCTGTCCTCCCACGGCGCAGAGACCAGCGGTATACCGCAAGCCAATGCCTCGAACATGCGGATGGTCGGAATGCCGGGCAGGCGCTGCGCATACGCACGGCGCGGCACGTGCACGGTGCAGGCGAAGCGCGCGAACACCTCAGGTGCGCGGTGATTCGCGATCCAACCGCCATAGTCGATATTCGCCGCGGCCAGTGCCGCACGCGCCGCCTGCGGGTAGCGAACCCCATGTACGCGCGCCTTCAAACCCAGCGCTGCAACCGGCTCGATCAGGAACTCGTGCAGCTCGCGCGTGCGCTCGTCATCGCCCCAGTTGCCAATCCACACGAGATCGCCTTCGCGCTCGCGTGTGAGCGGACGGAAGTGCCGTGTATCGGCGGCTTCATGCCACGTCCACGCACGCCGTGCCCAGCCGTGTTCCACATATCGCTGCCGGATCACATCGCCGAACGCGAGCACACCGTCATAGTCTTTCAGATCCAGGGCAGCCATCGTCGCCGGGTCCGTCTCGCTGCGATGGTGCGTGTCATGGAACAGCGCCACCGTGCCGCTACCCGCCACCGTAGCGCCGATGCGCGCGATCAACTCCGGCTCGTTCCATTCGTGTACGAGTACGACATCCGCGCCATCGAGCGTGCGTTCCAGATCGAGCGTCTCGAGCGCATACAGCTGACTGCTGAGCTCACGGTAAGCGCGATGAAATTGGTCGATCGCGGCGACACCCTGATCTTCGAGCAGATTCTGTCGGCTCCAACCGTCGGCAGGCTCGTAGACGGACACCGTGTAACCACGGTGCAGCAGCTCACTCACGAGACCGCGAAGGAAATGCGCATTGCCGTGGTTCCAGTCAGATTGCAGCGACTGACAGAACAGCATGAACTTCATCGCGGAACCTGTCGCACGGCGGAACGGACGTTGTTGAAGGGTGCACGTGTCGCGAGGAGGTCCGCGTAGAGCGATTGGTAACCGTGAACCATCGCCTCGCGGGAGTAGCGCGCCGCACGCTCGAGCGCACGGTGCGCGTACTCGCCCAACAGATACGTATCGCCGCTCAGTCGATTGAGCATGTCCGCCCACTGTTCGGAATCGCGGGGCGGCACGAACAGCGCCGCATCGCCCCAGACTTCGCGCAGACTCGGAATGTCGCCGAGCACGAGTGCACACCCGTGGGCTGCGGCTTCCAGCGCCGAGAGACCAAACGGCTCATACAGTGCGGGCGCTGCATAGATGGCTGCACGCGAGAACCACTGCTGCATCTCGGTGGGCGATAGCGGGCCCAACATGCGCGCATGCAGCAACTCTGCTTCCTGACCGTGAGGCGCAATCGGCTCACCGGCCACGTATACCGGCCAATGCACGCTGCGAGCAGCCTGATCGAGCACGCGGATGTTCTTCGCTTCATCCCAGAGCCGACCCGCCGCGATGACGAGCGGCGAGCGCCGTGCGCCGACATTGCGAGGAGCGAGATTGCAGCCGTTGTAGATCACCGTGCCCGGTCGTGCGTTGGCGTCGCGTCGTGCATCCACATTCAGTTCGAAGTACAGCTGCAACGAATCGAGCATGGCCTGACTCGGCGCGACGATCGCATCGGCAGCGGACAGCCCCTCGGCGAGCGCCTTGCGGTAGCGCTGCCATTCGGGCGGCGGATCGGTGCCGTGCACGGCACGCCCCCA
>CBJNAT010000867.1:0-1806 GCA_966434585.1 uncultured Gammaproteobacteria bacterium
GGCGAACAGCAGTATCGGAGCCGAACCCGGCGCCTGCGTATCGATGGAGTAGAGTGCCGCGCGGCCTCGATGATGACGCAGCACGTACAACGTGCCGTCCGCGCCAAAACTCAACGGCCCCATGGCCTGCAGATCGTTGAGCGCGCGATCGGCAAAGATGCGCCACGCATCTGCATCTCGTTCGCGCACCAAGAGCAGCCCCCGCCCGTTGTCGTAGCCGACGCCGAGCCGCACTTCACCCCGTCCATCGCTCATCCAGCGCCGCACCTGCGGATGCGAGCGCACGAGCAAACGCATCTCCCCGCTCGCCACATTCAGCTCGAAAACGTCCGGGTGCCCACGCCCGAATCGATCGAGCTGCAGCAGCACGTGAGCGGGCCGGCTCGGGATCAGATCGATTACTTGATCGCGCAGGGGATCTTCGAAGCGAGTGTTCAGCTCACGAACCCCGCCATTGGCTGAATCGACGGCGTACAGCCGCGTGCGCTCCACCACTCGATCCGGCTGTCGCACGGGCTGCACGGTCCCACACAACAGATAGCGCGGCCCGGACCAGCCGCACCAACGCACGCGTTCTCGCGCGGACTCGAGGGCGAGAGCGTGCCGCTCGGCACCATCCGCAATCCGGCGAATGACGACGTGCTGGTCGCCACCCGAGTGCTCGACGTAGCCGAGCAACGCCCCATCCGTGGACAGCACCGCATGCGCGAATGAGGGTGAACGCGCGAAATGATTCGCCTCCCCCGCGCCTACCGTTGCACCACCAAGCACCGCGACGCTAGCCACGATCATCGTCCACCACGCGCGTCCGCCATTTCGTCGCTTCGACATGGTTTAACGGTAGCAGCATGCGGGCAAGCGCCCGCACTCAAGTACCTACAGCCGACGACTCGGCGGCCGTCCGTGGCCTAAGGAACCTGGTTGCCAGAAGGCGAGGCTGGTTTGCGATGAGTCCGGAGCGTCAGAACTTGTAAGAGGCACTCAATGAAATTGTCGACCCCGGATTTTCTTCGAACGTCTTCACGTCCGCTCGCTGAATCTCAACCTTCTGCCGGAGGACGTTCTGGGCCTTGGCCTTGATCGTGAGCGAGTCGGTGGGATACCACGAATACGTCAGGTCCACCGCGTGAAAAGGTTGCTGGTATCCGTCGGGCGAGCCATTGCGACCCGCCACGAACAAACGTTCGCCGAACACGTTGTAGATGAGCGAGGCGGTGTGCTTGCCGTCCGGGGAGTCGAAGCCGAGCGTGACGTTTGCCACATACTCGGACGCACCTGCCATGTCGCGCACTGTGCTGGTGGGTGCATCGGCGCGCGGTCCCGCGACGAGCTCCGATTTCTGTAGGGTCACGTTGCCCTGAACGAAGAACGATTCCCAGAGGCCGCCCAAAAAGTCGAGCCGCTTGAGACCTTCGATTTCCACACCACGCACGTACGCAGATTCGGCGTTGACGATTTCACGGGCAATCGTCGTGTCGCTTGCGGCCGATTCGAAGAACTCGATGGGGTTGTCGATCTCCTTGTCGAACAGCGTCACGCTCAATGAATCGCCGCTCGCGAAACGCCACTCGGCACGCAAGTCGTAGTTGTCTACGTTCGCGGGCACGACGCCGGAATTGCCGCGCGTCAGAACGTCCGTGACCGGGTCGATGTAGCTCGCGTCGGTGATTTCGCGCAGGTCCGGACGGATTACCGTCTGACTCCAGCTCAGGCGCAACTGAAACGTTTCAGCCAACCAATCCGACATGAACGTGAGCGCTGCGGATGGATAGATCTCGTCCTTCGCGTAGGTTCCCCGCGCGAGTT
>CBJNAT010000868.1:0-1806 GCA_966434585.1 uncultured Gammaproteobacteria bacterium
CTCTCCCAACAGCGCGTGCGCCACCATCGGCGAATAGTTGACGCGCCTGCCCGGTTCTTCGCTCGCGTGCACGTGCGCACAGAGGGCAGCGATCACTTCATCCAGCCGATCGATGTACATGCCAGGCTTCGGCGTGAACACGCCGGGAAGCCCTGTCATGTGCGTCATGAGGTGGTAGATGGTGATCTGGTCGCGCGGCTGGCCGGCGAATTTAGGGATGACACTCGAGACCTTCGTCGTGAAGGAGAGTTGTCCGAGCTCGATCGCCCGCAGCACCAATACGTTCGTGAACGCCTTGCTCACCGACAGCAGATTGAACACCGAATCGGTACGCAGCGGATCGCGTCGGTCGGAACGATGCTGACCGATCGCCTCGTGCAGCCCGATCTTGCCGTGGCGAGCAACGACGATCACGGCGCCACGGTACAGATCGCGTTTGATGTCCTTCTCGATGGTTGCCTTCAGATGCGCTAGCCGCTGCGCGGAGAGACCACCCGATTTCTGTTCGATACCCGACATTCGTCCACCCTCGTCTTGAGTGCTGCCCAATATAGAGATGGCACGCAAGAGCAGTACCTATCCCTGAGATAGGTCGGTCGCGCTGGGCGCATGCGGTTTTCGCTGAATCCGACGGCACTTGTCGACGATGTTCGAGCACTACGACTACAATCCTTCACATTCGTACGACTCGAATTGACTCGCGGGGGCGCATGAGCGGCAAAGCCGACTTGCACGCTGTGTACGCGCGTACCAAGACGCGCGTACCGACGCTGGCAGCCGAGGTGATTGCGCGGCCACGGCTGCTGCAAATGCTCGAGCGCGCCGCCGCGACCAAAGTAACGCTCGTGCAGGCTCCTGCCGGTTACGGCAAGACCAGCCTCTTGCAGCAGTGGGCGACGCAACTTCTGAAATCCGGCGCACAGGTCGCGTGGTTCACACCGGATCTCAACGACCAGGATCCTGAAGCGTTCCTCAGCTATCTGATGCATGCGTTCGACGAGGCGGGTCATCACATCAGCGATCCACTGCGTTCGATCGTGACGACCGAGAGCTTCTACTCCTGGAAGATGATGGCCGCGCAGCTGGCCAACAGCTTCATCGACACGGGCACGCCCGTCTATCTCTTCATCGACGATACGCAGCACCTCAAGAATTCACAGGCGCTGCAATGTCTGCAGTTGCTCATCGAGACCGCCCCGCCGGAGCTGCACTTCGTGATCGCTTCGCGCGAAGAGCCCGGCATTCCACTCGCCCGTCTGCGTGCGTTGGGACATTGCGTGGAAATCCGCGCCGAGCATTTGCGTTTCGACACGGACGAGATCGCGAATTACTTAGCGCAAGGTGGGCACGGCGCACTCACCGGACAGGCTCTGAGAACGCTCGAAGCGCGCACGGAGGGCTGGATCGTCGGTCTGAAGCTGTTGAGCATGGCGTTGCATCGGATGCGCTATGAATCGCTCGACCTGCCGAGCCTTTCCGGCGAGCAGCGGCAGATCGCCGATTTCTTCGCCGAGGACGTATTAGCCGCGCAATCTCAGGATATGCAGGAGTTCCTGTTGCGCACGAGCGTGCTCGACCGTCTGTCGGCTGCGTTGTGCGACAGCCTGCCGGGCGTGCGCAACAGTCGCGCCCATCTGGATCTGTGCGATGCGAGCGGCCTGTTTCTGATCTCGCTCGATGAGACGCGCACCTGGTTTCGGTATCACCAGCTCTTCGCTGAATTCCTGCGGCGGCAGTTGAACGAGCGGTATCCCGGCCTCGCCGACGAGCTGTGCGTGGCCGCCAGCCGCTGGCTGGAACAGGCAG
>CBJNAT010000869.1:0-1806 GCA_966434585.1 uncultured Gammaproteobacteria bacterium
TCTGCCGACGTCGACGCCACCGCCCCAATCCCGGCGAGAACGGCACGAAATTGCTTTCGTGGGCAATCTTCACAGCTTGCAGAACTTCGACGGCGCTTGGTTCTTCGCTAGCAGAGTCTTGCCGCGGCTGCGTGAAAGGCACCCGAACGTGGTGCTTCGAGTGATCGGTTCGATCCGTCCGTTAGCACGCCGCCGCTTGTCCGCACTACCGGGAGTTCGCATTGAAGGATTGGTACCGAATCTGGACACCGCGCTATCCACGGCACGCATCGGTGTGTGTCCAGTGCGAATCGGTTCGGGCATCAAGAACAAGGTGCTCGACTACTTCGCGAATCGCCTCGCGGTCGTGTCGAGCTCCCATGGGGTGGAAGGCATCGCAGCAGCACGTCCGAACGAACATCTCCTGATTGCGGACACAGTGGATGAGTGGACGGAGCAAGTCTGCCGCGTGCTCGAAGACGACCTCATCGCGCAGCGACTAGCAGATGCGGGCCGCGAGTTTGCTCGCACGCAGCATCGTTGGGACGTGTGTGTGAGGCCGCTGGTCGGGCGCATCAATCATCTGCTGGCTGCGCCTTCTCCGCGTATCGAAGCAGTACACGAAGAAGCAGTGCACGAGCACTCGCTCATTGCGTGAATCATGAGTGTGGCGAGGAACAAGCAGGCGGCGCCCGCTCGCAACGCCGTGCAGATACAGCGCGACGTGATCTACGCGCTGCTGCTGCGCGAGGTGGGCTCTCGGCTCGGAAAGAGCCGCGTCGGCTTGATCTGGGTACTGATCGAGCCAGTTGCTCACCTGGTATTCCCTATCGTCATGTTTGGATTCGTTCTGCAGCGAGCAGTCTCCGGGCTCGAGTATCCCGTGTTCCTGGTCTACGGATTCATTCCATTTCTCCTGTTCAAGACCATCTGCATTCAAACCATGGACGGCACGAGCGCAAATCGCGGTCTGCTGTCCTATCGGCAGGTCCTGCTGATGGACGTGTTTGTGGCCAAGGTCCTCGCCACGTGCGCGATCGAGACCATCGTGTTCTCGGTCGTGCTGGTAGGCCTTTCGATGTTCGATCAGCACGTCCTGCCTCCGGCGCCGATAGCACTGCTCGCGACGTTGCTGCTCACGGTGGGTCTGGCGTTCTCGCTGGGATTGCTGTTTGCCGCACTCTGCAGTGTGGTTCCAGATGCGAAAGCATTGATTCGCACCTTATTCATTCCGCTCTATTTCGTCTCGGGCGTGCTGTTCCCTATCTCGCGGTTCCCGGATGTTTGGGTCGACTATTTCGCGCTCAATCCGGTACTCCACGTTGTGGAGATGTCGCGAGCAGCAGCGGTGGCTCATTACGAGCCGATGCGCCAACTCAACATCATGTATCCGTTGAGCCTTACCGCTGTGGCTCTGTTCTTCGGACTGGCCATGTACCGCTTGCGCTATCTATCGCGGGTGACGACATGATTCGCCTGGAAGCGCTCAGCAAGTCCTATCTCACGTTACGAGGCCGCCGCTTCGTCTTTCGCGATCTGTCCCTGGAGATACCTTCCGGCGCTAATGTCGGCCTCATCGGCCGCAACGGCGCGGGCAAGTCGACGCTCATGCGCCTGCTGAGCGCCGTGGACCTGCCGGACACGGGCCACATTGTCACGTCCGCTCGACTTTCGTGGCCGGTCGGTCTGACCGGCGGCATGCAAACCTCCTTGAGTGGTCGGGACAACGTGAAATTCGTCTGCCGAATCCATGGCGTCCGCGGTAGCGAGATGAAAGAGAAGATGCGGTACGTCCAAGACTTTGCTCAACTCGGGGACTACTTCGAT
>CBJNAT010000870.1:0-1806 GCA_966434585.1 uncultured Gammaproteobacteria bacterium
GTCGCGATAAGCTCGAGTGCGCTCGCTCTCCGGCACGAAACGGTGTCGCGGCACCTTACGCATCGCCGCGAGGACCTTCTCATCGCGAACGCCGCGCGCCTCGATCTGCTGGCGAACCATCTCCGCACGCGCCGCGGCGTAGGAATCTTCGGCGTTCATCGCACTATGACTGCCGAGTAGGGCAGCCGCGCTCGCCAGAATCTTGAGCACATTCGGCATCGGATCTCTCGTACGTACTGCATCGGCGGTCTCGCTGCGGGCGAAACTCGATACCTGAACTGGCGCTCTCGGGCCGCGGTTCCCGATCGTGGCTTGCAAAGGCGGCGGCGCGGACCGCAGCTGTAGGGGACACGGGGCCACCTCCGTCTCTGCCTGCATCACCCCTCGAATAGCACCTCGATGTATCCAGAATCCAATCAGCGCATCCGCACGGCCCAGCGGCAACGGACCTCGCCCCGCATTCAACTCAGAAGCTGGCTCATGGGTGCAGGCTGTGCGTTGGCAGCGCAGGTGTCGCTGTCTGCACAAGTGGATCTCGCGAATGCAACCGTCGCCGATCTACAAGCGGCTATGGACAAGGGAACGCTCACCGCACAGAAGCTCGTGCAGCTCTCGCTCGCTCGAGTGAAAGCGTATGACGATGCGGGACCGAATTTGAATGCGTTGATTCTGGTGAACCCGCGCGCGCTCGACGAAGCGCGCGCCCTCGATGCGGAACGCAAGGCCAAAGGTCCGCGTGGCCCGCTGCACGGCGTACCCGTGATTCTGAAAGACAATCACGATACCGCGGACATGCCGACGACGGCCGGGTCCGTTTTCCTCGAAGGCTCCGTGCCACCGGATGACGCGTTCATCGTGAAGAAACTGCGCGATGCAGGCGCGATCATTCTCGCGAAATCCAATCTCAGCGAGTTCGCTTCGAGCGCACGCACGAACGGTTTCAGTTCGCTGGGCGGACAGACGCTCAATCCGCACGATCTCGAACGCGGTCCTGCCGGTTCGAGCGGCGGTTCCGGTGCGGCGGTGGCGGCTTGGTATGCACCCATTGCGCTGGGCACCGACACGGGCGGATCGATTCGTAATCCTTGCGCTGCCAACGGGCTTGCCTGCATCAAACCGACCCGCGGACTGATTTCACGCGATGGCGTGATACCGCTCGGTCTGTCCTTCGACACGAGCGGACCGATGGCACGGTCGATCTACGATGTGGCGGTGGCGCTGGGCGCCATGACCGGATTCGATCCGGCGGATGCCGAGACGGCGAAGGCGGCGGGCAAGTCGTTCAGTAACTACACGCAGTTCCTCAATCCTGATGCACTGCGCGGCGCAAGACTTGGCGTGTTGGTCGATTACGCCGGAACCGACGCCGGCGTGAAGCAAGTGTTCGCGGCAACGCGGGCCAAGCTCGAGCAACTCGGTGCAACGCTCGTGGAGATCAAGCTGCCGGAGTTCATCCTGCAGCGCCAGTCCATTCACGAGACGATGCGTCCCGGTGAATTCAAGGCGCAGATCGCCGACTACTTGGGGACACTCGGCCCGGGCTATCCACGCAATTTGTCGGAGCTGATCGCTCTGTCCGAAAAGTTTCAAGCGAAACCCGGTCAGCAAGCAAATCCGAGCCGCTGGGCGGCGTTCAAGAATGAGCAGGCAGGTTACGATCTCAATGATCCTGCGTATCTCTCCGCCAAAGAGCACGGACCCGCACTGATTTCCGGTCATCTCAATGCGCTGTTGTACAAGCATCGACTCGATGCGTTCATCTATCCAACCAATCCCACACCCGCACAACGATTGGACATCGATTAC
>CBJNAT010000871.1:0-1804 GCA_966434585.1 uncultured Gammaproteobacteria bacterium
CGCATGCGTCGCAGCCGAGCGCTGTTCCAGTTCCTGGAGATAGCGCCGCGCTGCCGTGATGACGGATGGTGGCACACCAGCGAGTGCGGCCACCTGCAAGCCGTAACTCTGATTGGCCGGCCCCGGCTTCACGCTGTGCAGGAAGATCAGTTGGTCGCCGTGTTCGGTCGCATCGAGATGCACGTTCGCACACGCATCCAACTCGCTCGCGAGCGTCACCAGCTCGAAGTAGTGCGTGGCGAAGAGCGTGAACGCACGCAGCTTGCGATTGATGTGCGTTGCGCAAGCCCAGGCGAGCGACAGGCCGTCGTATGTGCTCGTGCCGCGACCGATCTCGTCCATCAAGACGAGGCTCATGTCGGTTGCGTTGTTGAGGATGTTGGCAGCTTCGGTCATCTCCAGCATGAACGTCGAACGTCCGCCGGCGAGATCGTCGGAGGCGCCGATGCGGGTGAAGATGCGATCGATGGTCCCGATCGTCGCGCTTCCGGCGGGGACATAACTGCCCATGCGCGCCATCAACACGATCAGCGCCGCCTGCCGCATGAACGTCGACTTACCACCCATGTTCGGGCCGGTGATGATCAGCATCCGTCGTTGCGGATCGAGGCAGAGGTCGTTCGGCACGAACGGATGCTCGATGAACTGCTCGACGACGGGATGGCGACCGTCACGGATGTCGATGACGCCATCGTCCGTGAGCGTCGGCGCGCTATATCGGTTCGCCACCGCGCGTTCGGCAAGGTTGGCGAGCACATCCAATTGCGCGAGTGCGGTCGCGGTCGTCTGCAATGCGCTCAGATGATCGATCAGCGCATCGAGCACTTGATCGTAGAGCTGCTTCTCTCGGGCCAGCGAGCGATCGCGCGCACTCAGCACCTTGTCTTCGAACGCTTTCAGCTCGGGCGTGATGTAGCGCTCTGAGTTCTTCACCGTCTGACGGCGGTGATAGTCGGCGGGCACTTTGTCGGCTTGCGAGCGATGCAGCTCGATGAAGTAGCCCTGTACGCGGTTGTAGCCGAGTTTCAGATTCGTAAGTCCGGTGCGCTCGCGTTCGCGTGCTTCGAGTTGTGTGAGAAATGCGTCGCTGTTCTCGGCGATCTGCCGGAGCTCGTCCAGTTCGCCGTCGTAGCCTGTGGCAATAACGCCACCGTCACGCAGCAGGTGAGGAGGTGTCGCGACGATCGCGCGCGTGAGCAGTGCATGTGCGTCGGGGTGGGTCGAGACTTCCAGCGAGAGTTGCGTAACAAGAGGGCTGTCGACCCGTTGCAGTTCACCCTGCAGTGACGGCAGCGCACCGAGCGCATCCCGAAGCTGAGCCAGATCGCGCGGCCTAGCGGACTTCAACGCCACGCGACCGAGCGCCCGCTCGATGTCGCCGATCTCTCGTAAGTGCTGATGGATGCGTGCGTATGACGCTTGCTCGATGAGTTGGCCGATCGCATGCAGCCGCAGCTCGAGTGCTGCTTTGGCGCGCAACGGCCGCTGAAGCCAGCGCCGCAGCTCGCGACCGCCCATCGCGGTCGCCGTGCGATCGAGCACGCCGACCAACGTGCACTCGTCGCGGCCGGTGAGGCGGACTTCCAGCTCGAGATTGCGGCGCGTAGCGGCGTCGAGCAGTAAGGCATCGGTGCGCGATTCGGTGCGCACGCCGCGTAAGTGAGGTAACGCCGCTTTCTGTGTATCTCGAACGTACTGCAATAGGCAGGCGGCGGCGCCAATGGCCAGCGGCATCTGTGCGCACCCGAAGCCGTCGAGGTCGCGCGTGCCGAACTGCGCACACAAAGCACGAGTGCCCGCGTCC
>CBJNAT010000872.1:0-1800 GCA_966434585.1 uncultured Gammaproteobacteria bacterium
CAGTCGGAGCCATATTCGGCGCGGCGTTGATTGCGGCACCCTGGATGTTTGGATTCGCCGATGTGCCAGCTGCAGCCTCGAACGCTGTCATCCTCGGACTGCTCGTCATTGGCTATGCGCTTTGGGCCATGCGCATCGATGTCACTGCCGGCGATAGCGCTGCGTACGGCGACTATCGACGCCGACCTGCATGAGGCCGAGGGTTCTCGCAGGTTATCGTCGGGAGCGTCGCAGATCTGTCTTCGCAGGGCTGCGCGGCGACTATTTCACTGACGGCTCCAAGACGCAGTCAGGGCGGGGAGTAGACGGTCGTATTCCCGCTTGACCACGGCATAGCACTCACAGGTTCGCGCTTCGAGGCTGGGCCGATCGAGCACGGTGATGCGACCGCGGCTATACCGAATCAAACCCGCCTTTTGCAGGTTTCCTGCAGCCTCGGTAACTCCCTCGCGGCGTACACCGAGCATGTTGGCGATCAATTCCTGCGTCATGACCAATTCGTTCGATTGCAGGCGGTCAAGACTCAGGAGCAGCCATCGACATAGTTGCTGGTCGAGCGAATGATGCCGATTGCACACAGCGGTCTGCGCCATTTGTGTCAGCAAGGACTGCGTGTAGCGCAGCAACAGGTGCTGCATTACCCCGCCGCGCGTGAACTCTTCCTTGAGTAGCTCGCCCGGTAGGCGATAGGCGTGCCCGGCGCTTTGCACTACAGCCCGGCTCGGCGTGGTCTCACCGCCCATGAAGAGTGAAACTCCGATCACGCCTTCGTTGCCGACGACGGCGATCTCGGCCGAGGCCCCGTCCGCCATGACGTACAGCAACGATACGATCGAGTTGGTCGGGAAGTAGAGGTACCGCAACCTGATGTCGGGCTCATACAGCACCTGGCCCAAGTCCAGAGGGATCAGTTTCAGGTGCGGCTGCACGCGTTCGAGATCAGCCGGGGGCAACGCGGCCACGAGATAGTTTTGCCTTGGATCATGAGCGGCATCAGGCATTGAGGCGTCTCCTGCGACGAACCAAGTGTACGGCTCATGCCGACTCTTTGTTCGATAGCGCACAAATTGAGAAGCCTTCGCGAGCGTCCTGAGTTCGCCAGCGTACCGCGATCTAGGCGCCCGCGGCGGACACGTGCCCTCCGATCGTAGGGACAACTATCGGTCCTGTATCGCGCAGTTAGTTCTGTCGCTTCGACGATCGAATCCAAGCACAAGCGCGATTCAGCGAATGCGCTGCAGTGCAAGAGAGCGCGAGCGTTCGCGTCGGCTCGCGGGCGAAGCGATATGACGCTCATGATGAGAGAAGCCGATCAGCGTGCCATGCATTGAGCGCAGGCGTTTTTCAATGAGCTGCTGGGCCGCTCGTCGTCCGGCGCTCTCGCGCGTATGCCGACACTCTCGAGCGACGCGAAATTCGTCGCAAGCGCAATGAAAGCCCTTGCGCGAATCGAATACCACCAGGTATCGATCGATCAGATATTCCGTACGGATGATGGGCGGAGTGTGGTGCAAGACGAGCTGCCGAGATACGGGTAGGCACGGTAGCACCTAACTCGCGCACAAGAGAACTTTCGATAAGAAGTGTGTCTACACCTGTCGTGGTCTTTCCCGTACACGCGCCTGTGCCCGTTGATTGGCAGCGCCCGCTGTTCGGTCAATCGAACAGCCTGGAACTCGAATTCTCACCACAGCTAGATTCGGTCGCCGCAAACGAAAACGGGGACCCATTCGGGTCCCCGTCGGTCCGTGCGAGTCGACTGCGAGCGTTACACGCGCACGAAGTGATCCCAGTAGCTGT
>CBJNAT010000873.1:0-1799 GCA_966434585.1 uncultured Gammaproteobacteria bacterium
ATGCTCACGATGCGCTGACCGGCTGAGACGACCGTGCCGACTTCGCCCATCACGCTCGTCACGACGCCGTCCACATCGGCGCGCAACGTCGTGTAGCCCAGCCGTTGCTCGCTGAGGCGAAGATCGGCTGTCGCCTGTTCGAGTTTCGACTGGCTCGTCTTGACCGCGGTTTGTTGCGCGAGATAGCTCGCATGAGTGGTGAGGCCGCGTTCGAGCAGATCGCGGTAGCGCGATTCCTCGACTCTCACGCGATCGAGCTCGGCTCGAGCGGCAAGCACGGCGGCACGAGACGCATCGACGCCGAGTCGCTGATCGACCGGGTCGAGCTGCGCGAGGACATCGCCCTTACGCACCGTCGCGCCGACATCCACGACGCGACGGATGAGCTTGCCGCTCACCTGAAAGCTCAAGTCGCTGGCGTAGCGCGAGCGAATCTCTGCGGTGTACGTCGTCGCATGGGCGCTCGCATCGTTGGTCACCACGACCGAACGAACAGGCCGTGGCACTTCGGGCACTTTGGCCTCAGAGCCGCAACCGGCCACGAGGCCGCACAGTGCGAGGGCGATCCCGAGCTGCAGCGGTCGTGAATAGCAATTGGAATACATGGTGAGATCCTCAAGTCACATGCCCGAATGAGAAGACGAGACGTAGTTCTTCGACCAACTCTCGACGCGCTGCTGCCAGGCTTCGCGAGCGTACGGATCGAGCAGCACGTCGAACTCGCTGGTGGCGCGCAGCACGCTGACGAAGTCGATCAGGAAGGCGTACTTCGCATCGGCGGCGGCGAGATCCGCCTCGAGTGCGGCGTCCTGCGCGTCGATGAGATCGGTGATGGATACGGCGCCGTGGGCGTCGCCCGCTAGCATCCACAAGGCATCGCCGTGCATCAGCCACCATGGCGAGATTTTCGTCAGCGGCAGTAGCCGCTTCCGCTGACAAGGTAATCGCCGGATACGAACTTGCCGTGCGGTGCAGGGCAACCCTCGCTCGCGTTTCGACGGCAGCGACAGCGGCGCTGCGGTCAGCTTCGCTCGCGCGCAGCTCATGTCGCGCCTGCGCCAACTCGGCCGCCCGTTGCTGTCCTGAGAACAGCGGCAGGCTCACCTGTAAAGACACACTCCACGAATCGTCATCGGGTGTGCCTGCAACATGAGTCGCGCCCGAACCCGCCGAATGCACCACGCTCGAGTTACTGGACACGAGTGCGATCTCGGGAACCCAGTAGGCGCGACGTGCGGCGGTCAGCGAACGGCGTCGGCTCTCGGTGATCGCATCGGCACGCGCGCTTTCCGGCGCGCTGCGCAGGGCCGCATCGACGGCGTAGTCCGTGAACGCACTCCACTTGGCTGGCGTGTTGAGTAGTTGTTGCGTGCGGTCGTCGCCAAGCCAGGCAAGTGGCTCGTCGAGGTCCGTCGCAACCGTCGTGAACGGACGCGCAGCTGGCCGGTGAATGATGCGTGCGAGCTCCGTCTCGACCTGCAGCCGCGAGGACTCCGCCGCGAGCAGTTCTTGCTTGTCGCGCGCGAGTTCCGCCTGCCAACGCAAGACATCCGAGTGACCGGCCAGGCCGACGTTCTCTCGCACGCGAGCCGTTGCCAGATTGCGGCGCGTGTTCTCGACATTCGCGCGGCGCACGGCTTCGAGCGACTGTGCACGCAATACGTTGAGATAAGCGGCGGCAGCATCCTCCAGCGTATCGAGCACCGCCTGACGCTGCTCTTGTTCGCTGGCCGCATGCAGCCACTGCGCGACGGAGTAACCCGCCCAGGCGCGCTCGGAGTAGATGACCTGCTGCATCG
>CBJNAT010000874.1:0-1797 GCA_966434585.1 uncultured Gammaproteobacteria bacterium
CGCGGCGATCCCTCGTCTGCGCTCCTCGAAGTGCTCGATCCCGAGCAGAACTCCACGTTCAACGATCACTATCTCGAAGTCGATTTCGACTTGTCGGAAGTGATGTTCGTGTGCACCGCGAACAGCCTCAACATCCCAGGTCCGTTGCTCGATCGTATGGAAGTCATCCGTCTGCCCGGTTACACCGAAGACGAGAAGAGCGCAATCGCACGGCGTTATCTGCTGCCAAAGCAGGTCAAGCAGAACGGCTTGAAGGAGGACGAAATCAAAGTGTCCGACGCGAGTCTGCTCGACATCATCCGCTACTACACGCGCGAAGCCGGCGTGCGTAATCTCGAGCGTGAGATCTCCAAGATCTGCCGCAAATCCGTGAAGCAGTTGCTGACGGACCCGCAGACGAAGCCGATTCAGGTCACACCGAAGAACCTGAGCAAGTTCTTGGGCGTGCGCCGCTTCCGTTACGGTCGTGCCGAAGAGCAGGATCACGTCGGTCAGGTGACGGGACTTGCGTGGACCGAAGTCGGCGGCGAGTTGCTGACCATCGAGTCCGCCATCGTGGCCGGCAAGGGCAAGCTTACGCACACCGGACAGCTCGGCGAAGTGATGCAGGAGTCGATCCAGGCGGCGATGACTGTCGTGCGCAGTCGCGCGGCGGTGCTCGGCCTCGATCCCGATTTCTATCAGAAGAACGACGTACACATTCACGTGCCGGAAGGCGCAACGCCGAAGGATGGTCCTAGCGCAGGCATCGGTATGTGCACGGCGCTCGTCTCTGCACTGACGAAGGTACCCGTTCGCTCGGATGTCGCAATGACGGGCGAGATCACACTCCGTGGGCAAGTGCTGCCGATCGGCGGCTTGAAGGAGAAATTGCTCGCTGCACACCGCGGCGGCATTCGTACGGTCATCATCCCCGATGACAATACGAAGGACCTCGCCGAGATTCCCCAGAACATCAAGGACAACTTGGAAATCAAACCGGTCAAATGGATCGATGAAGTTCTGCAGATCGCGCTGAAGCACATGCCAGAGCCCGTTACCACGGGTCCACAGGCGGCTAAAGGAGCGAACGACAAAGGCCGCGGCCGGCGTGTGGCAAAACGCGCACCGAAAGCCGTTCGCGCGCATTGATCCCGCCGATCCGAGCGTGGCGGGAGCGAGACACGTAGTGCATTCGCTCCCGCTCGTCGCCTGCCCTATTTGACCCTCCGAACCTCCCGCTGCTATAAGGCGCGCCCGTTTGGCGTGCCATGCCAATAGCCAACAAGTAAAGGATCTTCCATGAACAAAGCCGAACTCATCGAAGCCGTCAGTGCACAAGCAAGTCTCGAAAAATCCGAAGCGGCTCGCGCAGTCGATGCGGTATTCGATGCGATCACGGGCGCGCTCAAGTCGGGCGATACGGTTGCGCTCGTCGGTTTCGGTACGTTCAACGTGAAGGCTCGCGCCGCGCGTTCCGGTCGCAATCCGCGCACCGGCGAGACGATCGAAATCGCGGCAACGAACGTGCCCGGTTTCAAAGCTGGCAAGGGGTTGAGGGATGCTGTAAATTAGCGCGCCTTTCGCGGGCCGCCTCCAGGTGGGGCGTGGTGCGATGTGTGCGTGCAACTGAACGGCACGACACCATCACACACTTGGGGGTGCTTAGCTCAGCTGGTAGAGCGTCGCCCTTACAAGGCGAATGTCGGCGGTTCGATCCCGTCAGCACCCACCAACTCAATAGCCCGAAAGTCTTTGTTCAAAGCGCGGAGCGGTAGTTCAGCTGGTTAGAATACCGGCCTGTCACGCCGGGGGTCG
>CBJNAT010000875.1:0-1796 GCA_966434585.1 uncultured Gammaproteobacteria bacterium
ATCGGCCCACTCTCCGGCTGCGGCTGCAACGACGGCGGCGAACACGAGCAACAGCAGCAGCGGACTCGACAACTGCCGCAGGAGAATGACGCGCGCTGTCACCTGCTCGCGTGCAACGAACTCGTTGCGACCCACAGTCGCTTGCAAGGACGCTGCGTCCGCCGATGAGAGCCCGCGCTCGGACGTACGCAGCTCGAGCAGAAGCGCGGGCAGCGGCTTTGCCCAATACGCACCCACTGGGGCCCGCGCAGCGACACGATGCGAACGCATCAGCCGGCGCGCGGGCGATCCCAGACCACTTTGAACAGCTCTCGCTGCGTCAGATCGATGCGAACACCTCGCGCGGCAAATGCGTCCCGATGGCGTTCTCGTCCGCGTGCACGAGGTCCTTGTTCACCTCACAGATGACCGCAGCGCTGACGTTCTTCGGCAACACCGCCCGCAGAACACCCAAGAACTCCGGCGGTGCAATGAGGACGAGCCGCTCGTAGCGGTGGTCCTGGTACGCGCTCGTGAGCACGTCGGCAATACGTCGTGCGAACGTTTCCGCTTCGTGTTTGTGCGGCAGGTTCTCGCCGCCGACACTGTGATGCGCCGTGCTGCCGCGGCGCGTACCGGTGGCCGCGCGATCGAACACGCGCCCAGGTCGGTCCGATTTGAAGTCCTTGTCGTGGAGCCGTCCCTGCGGGTCGAACAGCTCATCGACCAGATGAAGACCCGTGTCGACACCGGCGGCGTCGTAGATGCGAGCTTCGGTACGATCGGCAACGACGATACGGGTACGCATGGCAATGTCCTCCTCCGGTTGATGGCGGCATTCCAGGCGCATCCGGCACGACGGGCAAATAGGAAACCTACGCATCGCATGGTCACTGGCCGCACGTCTGTCGCATGGGTTTGTCCTTACGAAAGCGCGCCTGTCCGCATTGCGAGCGGGCCGCGACGATCGGCAACATGAGTCGCAACGTCGCGAGGTTCCCATGAACGCTATCCACGCCCGTGCCCACACGCCCCTCCACCGTGCGCTCGGCCTGCGGACGCACGACGCATTGCTCGTAGTCGATGTGCAGTGCGATTTCCAACCGGACGGTGCACTGGGGGTGGCTCACGGGGACGAGGTCGTGGAGCGCGCGAATGCCTACATGGCTTCCTTTGCCGCACGCGGCTATCCGATCTTTCTTACGCGCGACTGGCATCCGCCCGACCACTGTTCGTTCCGATCATCGGGCGGGCGTTGGCCGGAGCATTGCGTTCAGGACACACCCGGCGCTGCATGGGCTCCCGGGCTGACGATTCCACCGAGCGCGCGCATCGTCTCGAAGGGCACGGCGGCGAGTATGGAGGCGTACTCCGGCTTCTCGGGCACTGCGCTCCTCGCACTGCTGCGCGAGCTGAAGGTGCGGCGCGTATTCGTGTGCGGCCTCGCGACCGATTATTGCGTGCACGAGACCGTGATCGACGCCTTGTCGCACGGGTTCGAAGTCGTGGTGCTGTGCGATGCCATCCGCGCCGTCAACGATCGACCGGATGGAGAAACGGACGCCATCGAAAACATGATCGGGCATGGCGCCGTGCTGGCGCAGCGCGCCCCAACCCCCCGCGGCATCAACGCGACGCCGCATCTACCTCAGTCGAGAGCGCCCGCAAGCCTGGCGACACTTCGACCGGGATAGGCTTACCCGGTTCGAGCATCTGCAGCTCGATCGGCAGGCTCGACACTTCACGGTGCACGTGATGACGGATGTCTTGTAACTTCGGTGCGGGACGCACACGACGGCCGTGCTGCAGGACAGGCT
>CBJNAT010000876.1:0-1796 GCA_966434585.1 uncultured Gammaproteobacteria bacterium
TTCCAAAACGGAACCAGGTCCGACGCCGAGCTTCTTGCGAACCTCGGCAGGCACAGAGATTTGGCCCTGGGCCGTGATTTTTGACTGTGCGATCGGCATGGCGGCAGATTACCGGGGTAATGGGTGCAGTCAACCGAACGGTCATCATGCTGACATAGCGATGTCGCACGTTTGGGCCGTGGCGGAGGTCTGCGCTTGTCGGCCTACACCATCCGCCGCAGCTTGCGCCGACGAAAGTCGAGCAGGATCTCCCGAGCGGCGTTGTGTCCGGGTGCCCCCGTAACGCCTCCGCCGGGATGTGTGCCCGATCCGCACATATATAGGCCAGGCAGTGGGCCGCGATAGTTCCCATGGCCGAGCATCGGACGAGCGGAGAACATCTGATCGAGCGCTAGAGCACCATGAAAGATGTCGCCGCCGACCAGGCCGAAGGTTCGTTCCAGATCGAGCGGGGTCATGATTTGACGGCCCAGCACGGCGGCCTTGAAGTTCGGAGCATGTGCGGTGACGGTGTCGATCATGAGATCCGCGACGCGCTCGCGATGCGTGTCCCACGATTCGTTGTTCGGCAAGGTCGGGGCGACGTGCTGGCAAAAGAGACTGGCGACGTGTTGGCCGCGCGGTGCGAGGCTATCGTCGAGCGTCGATGGGATGAGCATTTCGACGATCGGCTGTTGCGACCAACCGACCGTGCGGGCATCGAAGTACGCTCGCTCCATGTAGGCGAGACTCGGTGCGATGATGATCCCCGCCGTGTGATGCGGCGCGCGCTCTTTGCCGCGCAAACACGTGAAGTCCGGCAGTTCTGAAAGCGCTACGTTCATGCGAAAGGTGCCGGATGCGCAGCGCCAGTGACTCATGCGATCACGGAAGGCGACCGGCAAGGCGGCTGGATCGATCAAACCGGTACAGAGCAGCTTGGGATTCAAGTTGGAGGCGACAGCGGCGGCGCGAAACGTCTCGCCAGATTCGACCACTGCGCCGACGGCTCTGCCGTTTTCCACGATGATCTCGCGCACGCCCATGTTCACGCGAATGTCCACGCCGCGGCTCGCTGCGCACTTCGCCATGGCCTGTGTGATCGCGCCCATGCCGCCGATGGCATGACCCCACGCGCCTTTCTTGCCGTTCACTTCCCCGAACACGTGATGCAGCAGCACGTAACCCGTGCCGGGCGAGTAGGGACTCGCATAGTTGCCGACGATGCCGTCGAAGCCATAAACCGCTTTGATCGGCGCGCTCTCGAACCAGCCGTCCAGGTAGTCACCCGCCGAGGAGACGAAGAGACTCAAGGCTTCCTGCTGCATGGGCGGCTTCAGTTTGGCGAAGCGCCCTCCGATGCGTGCTGCGCGCAGGAGCTCGGGAAGCGCTGTGTGCCAACCACCCTGAATGACGTTTGGCGGCGTCTGTAACACCAGCTCGCGCAGAACCGACGCGATGTCATCGAGCCTGCGACCGTACGCAGCGAGCCGCTGCGCATCGGCTTGCGAGAACTTCGCCACTTCCGATGTCGTTCTGGCGCCGCCTGTTGCGAGATAGCGGCCATCGTCGGTCGGCAGAAAGTTGGCTACCTCGCGTTCCACGATGCGCAGGCCGTGGGAATGAAGATCGAGGTCCCTGATGACTTTCGGATTCAGCAGCGAGACGGTGTAGGAGGCGATCGAATTGCGGAATCCCGGGTGAAACTCATCTGTGACTGCAGCGCCGCCGATCACGTGGCGGCGCTCGAGTACCGTCACCTTCAATCCGGCAGCAGCTAGATACGACGCGCAGACCAGTCCGTTGTGACCGCCACC
>CBJNAT010000877.1:0-1793 GCA_966434585.1 uncultured Gammaproteobacteria bacterium
CAGGCCCCAGGCCCCAGGCCCCAGGCCCTATCCGACTCCCTCTCCAACACCGAACGCGACCTCATCCTAGACGCACTGCGTGCCGACAACGGCAACCGCCGCGCAGTGGCCGAGCGCCTCGGCATCAGCGAACGGACCTTGCGTTACAAGCTCGCGCGGCTGCGCGAAGCGGGAGTGGAAGTATGAGCGCTCTCAATGTCGATGCCGTGCTGTCGCAGATTCGCGCGATGCAGTCGCAGATCAAGGCGACGAGCGGTGCTGTCAACGCACCGGCAAATCCGGTGGGCGGCATCGCACAAGGCACGCCGGCCGCCAGCTTCGCCGACGTGCTGAAGCAAGGCATCCAGCAGGTGAACCAGACACAGCAGAGCGCCTCGGCTCTCGCAACCCAGTTCGAGCGCGGCGTGCCCGGTGTCGAACTGCCGCAAGTGATGCTCGAGATGCAGAAGGCGAGCGTGTCCTTCCGCGCGCTCACTGAGGTGCGCAATCGATTCGTGAGTGCGTATCAGGAAATTATGAATATGCCGATCTGACGAAGTCGGCTAGCTAGAGCAGTCGGCTAGCTTGCTAGTCGGCTAGTCAGCTAGCCAGAACCGAACGCGAATCACATAGACCTTCAGCAAACGATCCTCTGGCTAGCCGACTAGCCGACTAGCCGACCGACAGACCGACAGACCGAAACATGGCCGCCACTGACGCCCAAGCCCTGCCCAACCCCGCTGCCGGCTCGCTGATTCCGCCGAGCTGGAAACCGCTGCTCCTGCTCGTCGGCGTCGCGCTCGCCGTTGCAGCCGGCGTGGTCGTGGCGCTGTGGTCGCAAGGCACGACGTATTCCTTGTTGTACGGCGATCTCGCTGCGGAAGATTCCGCCAAGATCGTGCAGGCGCTCGAGTCCGCCGGCATTCCGCACAAGGTCGATCAGAAAACAGGCGCGATCACCGTGCCTTCGGAACGCGTGTACGACGCACGCTTGAAACTTGCAGGCCAGGGTTTACCGGAAGGCGACGGCGGCTTCGCCATGATCTCGAAGGACCCTGGGTTCGGCGTCAGCCAGTTCATGGAGGGCGCGCGTTATCAGCACGCGCTCGAGATGGAGCTGGCGCGCACCATTTCTAACCTGCAGGCTGTAGCCGCCGCGCGGGTCCACCTGGCACTGCCTAGACAGTCGGCGTTCGTGCGCGACCGCCGCCCGTCCAGTGCCAGTGTGTTCCTACAGATGAAACCGGGTCGCCGCCTCGAGTCCGAGCAAGTCGATGCGATCGTCAATCTCGTCGCCTCCAGCATTCCCGAGCTCGAGGCGACGCAAGTGACCGTCGTCGATCAGACCGGACGTTTGCTATCCGCGCCCGAAGGCGACAGCGAATTCGCCGCGCGCGAGAAGCAGATGGGCATCGCGCGCGAGATGGAAGATCGTTACACGCGCCGCATCGAACAGTTGCTCGAGCCGCTCGTGGGCGCGGGCCGAGTGCGTGCGCAGGTCGTGGCCGACGTCGAGCTCTCGTCCACCGAAGAGGCGCGCGAGCAATATCGACCCGAAAGTCAGATCGTTCGTAGCGAGCAGAGCTCGGAGGAAAGTTCCCGCAACGGCGCGGGTGCGCAAGGCGTGCCTGGTGCGCTCACGAACCAACCGCCGACCGCGGGTACGGCTTTGCCGCCGGGTGCCGCCGCGCCAAGCGCAACGACCACCGTTGCCAATAGCACAGGTCCGGAGAATTCCTCAAAGCAATCGACCAGGAATTACGAGATCGATCGTACGGTCGCGACCAAGGAGCAGGTGGAGATGGTCGTGAGCC
>CBJNAT010000878.1:0-1792 GCA_966434585.1 uncultured Gammaproteobacteria bacterium
CGTCGAGGTGCGCAGCGTACCGGGCGCGGGTACGCAATTCGGCATCGTGTTGCCAGTCATGGGACCGCCCACCGCCTCGCCGGAGGTTGCAGACGTCCGCTCCGTTGGAGGGATGAGTTGAGCACAGAAGAGCGAAAGCTGTTGATCGTCGAGGACGACATCGGGCTGCAGAAGCAGTTGAAGTGGTGTTTCGACAGTTATGAAACCTTCTTCGCGTCGACTCGAAGCGAGGCGATCGCACAACTGCGACGGCACGAACCCCAGGTTGTGCTCCAGGACTTGGGATTGCCACCCGATCCCGCCGGGGTCGAAGAGGGCATGCACACGTTGCAGGAGACCCTGTCGCTAGCACCCCACACCAAAGTCATCGTGGTGACGGGCAACCACGATCGCGCCAGCGCGCTACGAGCCATTTCGGCAGGGGCTTACGATTTCTATCAGAAGCCGCTGGACACCGACACCTTGAAGCTCATCGTGACGCGCGCGTTCCACATCTACGCAATCGAACAAGAGAACCGCGAGTTGCGCGAAGCGCAGCTCACCTCATCAGTGGCGGGATTGATTGCCACCGACGAGGCGATGATTCGCGTCTGTCGCACGATCGAGCGGGTGGCGAACACGCGTGCCTGTGTGCTGCTGTCCGGCGAAAGCGGCACGGGCAAGGAACTGCTTGCACGCGCGCTTCACGAGCAGAGTACGCGGCGCCGGGGTCCGTTCATTGCCGTGCACTGCGAAGCCATACCCGAGTCTGTACTGGCAGGGGAGTTGTTTGGCGTCGTCCACAATACGAAGCGAGGCGCGGCAACGCCGAATCCCTTCGAGGTAGCGCATGACGGCACGCTGTTCCTCGATGAGGTGGGGGCGTTGCCCGCGGCGTTGCAGGCAAGGTTGCTGCGTTTTCTGCAGGTCAGCACGGGCGCCGTCTTACGAGATCCCGATGAATTGGTGCCGGACGTTCGCCTGGTGTGTGCAACCACGAGCTCGCTGGCAGAGGCCGTCAGCCGTGGCAGCTTTCGTCAGGACCTTCTTTCGCTGGTGAGCGAGGTCATGATCGATGTGCCGCCATTGCGCGAACGACCGGGCGCCGTCGGTTTGCTCGCACATGCCATCTTGTCGAAGTATCGAGGTCTGCAGAGGCGGCCGCATCGCCGCTTTTCGAACGACGCACTGGTGGCCATGGAAGCCCACGACTGGCCGGGGAACGTCCGCGAATTGGAGAATCGCCTGAAGACTGCGATGATCGTGGCGGAAGGATCGACCATCACTGCGAGTGACCTCAATCTCGACGACAAGCTCGAGTCGGGTCTGCTCTTGAATTTGAAAGAAGTTCGTAAGCGAGCCGAGCGGCAGGCGATCATCCAGGCGCTGGCACTCGTGGATGGCAACATTTCGCGCACGGCCGAGCTGCTCGGCGTGAGCCGCCCCACGCTCTACGACATGATGGATCGCTACGCGATCGCGGCCGGACGTGACTCTTCGGCCCATGAGGGCAGCTGATGTTCGCAGCCGATGAGGCCATGGTCGCGTTGGACAGCCGAGGTTTGGGAGAATCGGATTGACTTTGGAAATTGCTTTGACCCTCACCGTCGTGTTGGGGGTGCTCGTACTGTTGTCTGCAACTTCGCTACCGCCGGATGTCGTGTTGCTCGCGGCAATGGTCGGCTTTGCTGCATCCGGCATCTTGACCCCCGAGCAGGCTCTGCAGGGGTTCTCGAATACGGGTGTGATGACGGTCGCCGCCCTGTACATCGTGGTGGCCGGTGTGCGCGAGACCGGCGCCATGGCATGGATA
>CBJNAT010000879.1:0-1792 GCA_966434585.1 uncultured Gammaproteobacteria bacterium
GACCCGCATTGCCCTACCGACCGTGAGCAAACTACTCAAGTCGCTAACGCGCGGGGGCCTCGTTGTCTCCGTGCGCGGTAGTCACGGCGGCTATCAGCTTGCGCGACCTGCTCGCGAGATTTCCGCCGCGTCGATTCTCGATGCGATCGAAGGCGAGATTGCTCTCACGGAGTGCAGCACTGACCACAGCACCTGTGGGATTGCGACGACCTGCAGCGTTGGCCACGCATGGCAGCGAGTGAATGCCGCGATTCGACGCGCATTGAATGACGTGAGTCTGGCCCAACTCGCCGGTATGGATCGCACCAGCGCGATCCGCGTGGGCGATCTCACCACGGGCATCAAGGTCAGCGTGCAGAGCATCCGCTCACCACGCGTGCAACAGGATTGAAGGTTATGTCCAGCAGCCCTTCCGACATCGCGCTCGAAGCGCTCGTCTCTCAGAAATATCGGCACGGCTTCGTTACCGATATCGAGTCGGACACGGTGCCGCCCGGTCTGGACGAGAGCGTCATCCGGCTCATCTCGCGCAAGAAGAATGAACCCGAGTTCATGCTCAACTGGCGCCTGAAGGCGTTCGCGCACTGGCGCACGATGCGCGAGCCGAACTGGGCACACCTTCGCATCGCGCCCATCGATTACCAGGCCATTTCGTACTACTCCGCGCCTAAGGCCAAGGCTGATGGACCAAAGAGCCTGGACGAGGTGGATCCGAAGCTGCTCGAGACGTACGACAAGCTCGGTATTCCGCTGCACGAACGCGCCAAGCTCGCGGGCGTGGCAGTCGATGCCGTTTTCGACAGCGTATCCGTCGCGACTACGTTCAAAGACCGGCTCGCCAAAGCGGGCGTGGTCTTCTGCTCGTTCTCGGAGGCGGTGCAAACCCATCCGGCATTGATCGAGCAGTATCTGGGCACGGTCGTGCCCCACGGCGACAACTTCTTCGCGGCACTCAATTCGGCCGTGTTCACGGACGGCTCATTCGTGTACGTGCCGAAAGGGGTGCGTTGTCCGATGGAGCTGTCCACCTACTTCCGTATCAACGCGGCGAAGACGGGCCAGTTCGAGCGCACGCTGATCATCGCCGATGAAGGAGCGTCGGTGAGCTACCTCGAAGGCTGCACGGCGCCGATGCGCGACGAGAACCAGCTGCACGCAGCCGTCGTAGAGCTCATCGCGCTGGCCGACGCCAACATCAAGTACTCGACGGTCCAAAACTGGTATCCGGGCGATGAGAATGGTCGCGGCGGTATCTACAACTTCGTCACGAAGCGCGGCGAGTGCCGCGGAGCCAACTCGCGCATCAGCTGGACGCAGGTGGAAACGGGGTCCGCGATCACGTGGAAATACCCGAGTTGCGTACTGAAGGGCGACAACTCGGTCGGCGAGTTCTATTCGGTCGCGGTCGCCAACAACTATCAGCAGGCCGATACCGGCACGAAGATGATTCACATCGGCCGCAACACGAAGAGCACGATCGTCTCGAAGGGCATCTCGGCGGGCCGTGGACAGAACACGTACCGCGGGATGGTGAAGATCGGCAAGAACGCCGCGGGCGCGCGGAACTACTCGCAGTGCGACTCGCTGCTCATCGGCGACAAGTGCGGCGCGCACACGTTCCCCTATCTCGAGATCGGCAACACCAGCGCGAAGGTCGAGCACGAAGCGTCCACGTCGAAGATCGGCGAGGACCAGATCTTCTATCTGCGTCAACGCGGCCTCTCTGCCGAGGACGCCGTCAACATGATCGTCAACGGCTTCTGCAAGGACGTGTTCCGCGAGTTGCCCCTGG
>CBJNAT010000880.1:0-1784 GCA_966434585.1 uncultured Gammaproteobacteria bacterium
AACCGGCCGCGAGCAGTAATGGTGACGCATAGGCACCGCTTGCTCGCGTTGCTGGGTTCGTCTGGCCCAAGACTCGCCCGTACAGCAGCAGCAGGGGTGAAGCGCTCGGCAGCATCATCGCGATCATCATGACCCACCACATCGCGACGATCGTGAGCCAACTGAGTACGGGTGGGGCCATGCCCGGCATCGGCTCGGGCAGTTGATGCGGAAAGAACGCGAGGCTCGTCATGTCGAGCGCCGACATGCCCATGCCGGCGCCGCGCCAGATGTAGCTCCATGCGAGTAAGAGCAGCGCGAGCAGTGCGACGATGACGAACGCGCGCTCGCGCCGGAGTACCGTTTCGAGCGCGCTCACGCGGCGCGATGGCGGACGAGACCGTGATTGTTCAAGTGTAGGTGCGCGAACTGTGCGTAGCTGCTTTGCAGAGTGACGGCCAGAGGGCCGTTCGCTTTGCTCGTCCCTGAGCCGATCTCGGCGATCTCATACTCGAAGCCGTGCGGCAGGTCGATGCGCGCGCGGTGTTCGGCGCCAGTCACCGGATTGCGAATCGGTTCGCCCTCGATCTGCACGACGTCGCCGGCGCGGATCCTGCCTCTGCGCGCTTCGACATCGATCTGCAACTCGATGGGCAGGAAGAGAGGGTCGAACACCTTTTCGAACGTGGTTGCGAATACAGCGAAGACGGTCGCGAAGGGGTCCGTGTCCTGGCCGGAGAGGATCTTCAACAGGGCTTCTCTCTGCTGCGGCGTTGCGCGCGCATCGACGATCGGCTGACACTGCCCCTTGCCTTCATGGATCGCACCGGGCCACTTGAGGACCATCGTGCACGCAAGGCCATCGAGCTGCACTTCCCCGTAGTGGCCACGATCGATCGCGAAGGCGCCGATCGCCTCGCAGTAGCCCTTCGAGGGCGGCGCGTTGAATTGGCACGGACATCCGTACGAGCAGCTGCAATTGATGAGCTCTCGACCTTGCAGTTCCCAAGGTGTCATGTTCGAACCCTCCGGTCTGTTGTGCGACCAACGTACTCTTTGGCGCCGGCTCGGTAAATCCTGGCGTTGCGAACGTTGCAGCTTGCGCCGCAACATTGTGTATCAGTTTCTTCTTGCCAGTCACGAATCACGAATCACGAGTTCCCCGTCATGTGCGGTCGTTTCGTCACCAAAATCGAAGCCGCTCTCGAACGCGAGTTCGAGCTGCACCGCTGGGAATGGCCCGCGGAGTACGAGTGCTACAACGTCTGTCCCACGATGCTCGTGCCCGTCATACGGGCCGTGAAGGGCGAGCGCGTCGGTTCGATGATGCGCTGGGGCTTGGTGCCGTTTTTCGCCAAAGGGCAGCCACCGTCCTACTCGACCATCAATGCGCGGATCGAATCCATCCACACGAACGCAAGCTATAAAGGCCCCTGGCAGCGAGGGCAGCGTTGCATCATTCCCGCGCTCGGTTTCTACGAGTGGCATCTCGACGAGCAGGGTCGCCGCGAGCCGTACTACATCAAGGACCTCAATCGTCGCTACTTGGGCATCGCGGGCCTGTGGGATCGATCCTTCAAACCGGACGGCGAGATGATCGAGTCGTGCACGATCATCACGATGCCGGCGAACCCGCTGATGCAGGACATTCACAACACCACCGGCGGCAAACCGCTTCCGCCAGAACAGCGGCGTATGCCCGCGATCCTGACACCCGACGACTTCAATACCTGGCTGTCCGGGGATCCCGCCGATGCACGCAAAGCGCTCCAACCCTATCCCGCGGAACTGATGATCGCCTGGCC
>CBJNAT010000881.1:0-1779 GCA_966434585.1 uncultured Gammaproteobacteria bacterium
GTTTGAGTAAGTAAGCGCCGGACGAAGGGACTGGCGACGTCGACGAACTGTATCTGCGTACTCGCCGCCAGCTCCTTACCAAGCCGGTCGAGCACCTCGGCGGCTGATTGGCGTTGCCAGCAGTGTACGAGGACGCCGTACTCACAATTCTGCATCGGTGCGAGTTGGATCCAGACCTCTGCTGCGGACTGATGGACCCCCTCAACACGAAGCTGGTACGTGCGACCGCTCGCGTGAATGCACATGTAATCCCCGGCCGCATCGATCCAGTCGATTCGCTCCACGGGCAACCGCTCGATGCCGCGCTCGTCGCGAATCGCAACGTGATCGGCGTACTGCTTCGGCGATGAGGTTTTCTCCAACGTCCCCGCACCTTGGTGCGCCGCGAGCAATCGCATCATTTGCTCGCGCTGTGCGAGCGCCTGTCGCTGACGCCATAACGTCCGTACGCGCTCCAGCGCATCGACGAAGCGCTTTTCATTGATCGGCTTGAGCAGATAGTCGAGCGCATTCGCCTCGAAGGCATCGAGCGCGAACCGATCGAAGGCCGTGACGAAGACGATGATGGGCAGAGACTCCTGCGGCACCCGCGCGAGCACATCGAACCCGGTGAGCCCGGGCATCTGGATATCGAGGAACATCACATCCGGGTGTTCGCGCGTGACCGCTTCGACCGCTTCGCGTCCGTTCGCGCATTGCGCCACGAGCTCGAAATCCGGGTGCTCCGCGAGTCGCAGCTCGATGCCGCGACGCGCAAGCTCCTCGTCATCCACGATGATCGTGCGAATCCGTGTGTCGGTCATACGGGTGCGCGCTCCAATGGAAGTCGTAGGCGAATGCTCAACCCAGGGCTCATGTTTTCGATGCTCACCCTGCCTGCATCGCCATACAGAACGTGCAACCGCTCGCGAGTGTTGCGCAGCCCCACGCCGCGGCCGTTGCCCAGGCGGGTCACGTCCACTAGACCTGGGCCATCATCGCTGACCTCCAGACTCAACATATCCTCGACGACGCGCGCACCGATGCGAATGGCACCACCGTGTTCGCGCGGCGAGACCGCGTACTTGATCGCGTTCTCGATGAGCGGCTGCAAGAGCAGACTCGGCACCAGCGCATCCCGCGCGTCCGGCTGCACGTCGTACTCAAGCCGCAGCCGCTCGCCGAAACGCATCTTCTCGATATCGAGATAGAGATTCAGGGCCTCGAGTTCCTGCTGCACGCTCACTTTCTTCATCGGGTCCTGATCGAGCGTATAGCGCAGGAAGTCGGATAAGCCCGAAACGGCGGAGTTCGCCACCGCGTTGCGTTGCTCGAGAATCAGCGTCGAGATTGCATTCAGCGTATTGAAGAGGAAATGCGGGTTGAGCTGGTAGCGCAGCATTTTGAGCTGCGCTTCCTGAGCGAGCGCCGTCGCCCGCAACGCTGCTTCACGTTGCAGTTGCACGGCTTCGTAGTAGTGGAACCCGAAATACAGCCCCACCCAGCACGTCATGAGATACATACCGCTGACCGCGCCGCTGAAGTAATCCGCGAAGCCATGCAACTCGCGTAGCTCCTCCGGATAGAACGTGCCGTACGCGCAGTTGACCAGCAGACGCCACGCCAACGCCGCGCAGTAGGCCGCAGCGATCGAGACCGGAACGAGCACAGCAGGCGGCTGCTTCCATAGCGCGCGACACACGTACCGAAGAGGCGCGCTGACGATAAAGCCGGCCAGCGCCGCCGAGACGATCACCTTCACGTAGCTCGCGGGCTTGGAATACAGCAGCGCACCGAGGT
>CBJNAT010000882.1:0-1769 GCA_966434585.1 uncultured Gammaproteobacteria bacterium
GGTCAGCTCGATCATTCGCAACTACTGACGGATCCGGAGCAGGCCTACAACTTCGTTCGCAAGACCAATGTGGATGCACTGGCGATCGCCATCGGCACTTCTCATGGCGCTTACAAGTTCACCCGACCGCCGAGTGGCGACATTCTCGCCATCGATCGCATCGCGGAGATTCATCGACGTATTCCCAACACCCATCTGGTGATGCACGGCTCGAGCTCCGTCCCACAAGATTGGCTGCGGGTCATCAATGAGTATGGCGGCGAGATGGGCGAGACCTACGGCGTGCCGCTTGCCGAAATCCAGAAGGGCATCAAGCACGGCGTGCGCAAAGTCAACATCGATACCGATCTACGGATGGCGTGTACGGGGGCAGTGCGGCGCTACTTTGCCGAGCACAAAGCAGAATTCGATCCGCGTAAATGGCTTGCGGCGTCCGCACAGGCGATGAAGGGCATTTGTAAGGAACGCTACGAGGCGCTGGGCAGCGCAGGACAAGCAGCGGCGATCCGACCGCTGTCCCTGGAGCAGATGGCGCGCCGTTACGAGACCGGCGCGATCACGACGCAAGCCGCTTGAGCTATCTCAAAATCATCCTGTTAATCCTGTCCGAGATCTCCGTCTCGATACGCTTCTAGAACCACGACGCTGCGAGGTTGCGCAGCGTACGTCATTGCAGTCACACAGGGCTGCGATCCGGGCGCGAGGATATCCTCGGGCGCGGCCAGTGCGGTGTCCATCGCTCGGTACCAGCGACGATCGACCAGTACTGGGAGATCGACCGTGCGCGGTTCCCACCACATGTTCAGCATGACGTGCAGGGGCGGCTCGTCGCTCGTCGCAGGCGCAAGCGTGAACGCCAGCAGACGCGCATTGCCATCGTGCCATGCGGGTTCGTGCAACCGTTCGCCGTGCCAGGCGATATCGGGCATGCCTTGCGGCCCAATTTTGCCGGTCAGGAAGTGCGAGCGGCGAAGGCTGCGATGGCGCTTGCGCAATGCAATCAGTTCGCGCACGAACCGCAGCATGGCGTGCTGCGATTCAACACATCGCCAATCGAACCAGGCGAGCTCGTTGTCCTGGCAGTAAGCATTGTTGTTCCCGCATTGTGTCTGGAGTACTTCGTCGCCGGCGAGAAGCATCGGCGTGCCCTGGCTCAAAAAGAGCAGGGCGAGGAGATTCCTCGCCTGACGGTGACGCAACGCCACGATCCCGGCATCTTGCGTGTCGCCCTCCGCACCGCAATTCCACGAGGAATTGTGATTGCAGCCGTCGCGATTGTCTTCGCCGTTGCGTTCGTTGTGTTTGTGGTTGTAGCTCACGAGGTCGAGCAACGTGAAGCCGTCGTGGCACGTGATGAAGTTGACGCTGCTGAGCGGCGTGCGTCGCGCATATAGATCCTGCGATCCAGCCATGCGCATCGCCACTTCGCTGACGAGCCCGGGATCGCTGCGCACGAACGCTCGCATGACGTCTCGATAACGCCCATTCCATTCGGACCAGCGCATGCCGGGGAAGGTGCCGACCTGATACAGGCCTGCGGCATCCCAGGCCTCGGCGATCACCTTGCATCGCATGAGCGGTGGTGACAGTTCGATGCCCCACGTCAATGGTGGATCCGGCAGCGGTGTGCCGTCCTGGCCGCGTGCAAACACACTTGCAAGATCGAAGCGGAAGCCATCGACGCCCAACTCCTGCGTCCAGTATTCGAGGCAGCGCAGGATGAAGCTCGTGACCAGCGGATGATTGCAGTTCACCGTATTGCCGCAGCC
>CBJNAT010000883.1:0-1768 GCA_966434585.1 uncultured Gammaproteobacteria bacterium
CGCTGTGGCAGTGGTCCATTGAGGATCTCGAAGGATTCTGGGGTGCGATCTGGGACTACTTCGGGCTGCGATCCTCGACGTCCTTCGAGCGCGTGCTCGACCGGCGGGAGATGCCCGGTGCCGTATGGTTTCCCGGTGCGCACGTCAACTACGCCCAGCGCGCCCTGCAGCACGAACGAAGCGGCGTGAACGCGCTGATGTACGCGCGTGAGGATGGGCCGCTCGACACCATGAGCTGGACCGAGCTCGCGAGCCATGTACGCACACTCGCGACCGAGCTACGCAAGCTCGGCGTGCGTCCGGGCGATCGTGTCGTCGCCGTGTTGCCGAATTCTCCGCCGGCCGTCATCGCATTACTCGCGACCACGGCCATCGGTGCGATCTGGTCATGCTGCGGCCCAGACTTTGGGCCCGTAGGTGTCGTGGAACGCTTTCAGCAACTCCAGCCGAAAGTGATCCTGTACGTCGACGGTTATCAGTACGGCGGCAAGCGTTTCGATCGCAAGCCGTACATGCGCGACATTCTGGCGAAGCTCACGACGCTCGAGCACGCGATCGCAGTTCCGTATCTCGACCCTGAGGATCGCACCGCGCTCGTGCCGCACACCGTCTTCTGGCCCGAGCTGCTTGCGCGCGCACCCGTCAGCGCGAGCGAGTTCCAGTTCGAACAAGTGCCTTTCGATCATCCGCTCTGGATTCTGTTTTCCTCGGGCACCACGGGACTGCCCAAAGCGATCGTGCACGGCCACGGCGGCATTCTGCTCGAGCACTTGAAGCACATCGCCTTCAACTACGAGATGCATCCGCGCGAGGCGATGTTCTTCTTCAGCACGACCGGCTGGATGGTGTGGAACTTCGTCGTGAGCTCGCTGCTCGCGGATGTAGTCCCCGTGCTGTACGACGGCAATCCGGGGTATCCGGACGGCAAAGCCCTGTGGCGCATCATCGAGCAATCGAAGGCGACGCTGTTCGGTACGAGCCCCACATTCATCGCGCATCAACAGCAAAGCGGGCACTGTCCGAAGGAAGAGTTCGATTTCTCTAGCCTCGAGAGCATGACGATGGCCGGCTCGCCGGTCACCGCCGAGTGCATGCAGTGGGTATACGAGAACGTGAAGTCGGATCTGTGGGTCGCGTCCGGTAGCGGTGGGACGGATTGCTGCACGGGTTTTGTCGGTGGTGTGGTGACGCAATCCGTCTATGCCGGCGAGATTCAGGCGCGCGCGTTGGGCGTCGCGGCGCAGTCGGTCGACCCGGAAGGCAAACCGCTCATCGACGAAGTGGGCGAGATGGTCATCACGCAACCGTTGCCCTCCATGCCGCTACGCTTCTGGAACGATCCGGGTAATCAGCGTTATCTGGAGTCTTACTTCGATCAGTATCCCGGCATCTGGCGACACGGCGACTTCGTGCGCATCAACGCTAGAGGCGGTGTGTTCGTGCTCGGCCGCTCGGATGCCACGCTCAATCGTCACGGCATCCGCATCGGCACCGCCGAGATCTATCGATCCATTGCGGCATTGGAGGAGATCGAGGATTCGCTCATCGTGAACCTCGATCTGCCGGGCGGGAAGTTTTTCATGCCGCTGTTCGTGAAGTTGCGTGGCGACCGCGTGCTGGACGATGAAATCTGCGAACGCATCCGCGCCCGCTTACGCAGCGACTACTCCCCACGCCACGTGCCGGACAAGATCTATGAAGTGAATGCGATTCCCATGACGCTGACCGGCAAGAAGCTCGAAGTGCCGGTGCGACGGATTCTCATGGG
>CBJNAT010000884.1:0-1763 GCA_966434585.1 uncultured Gammaproteobacteria bacterium
TCTTGCGGTCGCAATGCTCGGCTCTCTGCTGTATACGATGATGAATCACGCGCTCTGCTACGCACGCGGCTGCGAACGGGGCAACCTGGAGGGCCGAGGGATCGCCGCGAGACCGGTCGTGTGATGAGCGCCACGAAGCGTTTCGAGGCACATCGTCGACGGCTGCTCGGCCTTGCCTATCGCATGCTCGGCAGCCGCGCGGATGCCGAAGACATCGTGCAGGACGCATGGCTCAGATGGGCGCAGACCGATCATCGTGCCATAGAGAACGAGGCAGCGTTCCTGACGACCGTCGTTTCGCGTCTCTGCCTCGACTACCTGAAACGCGAGCGCCCGAAGCGGTTTGCATACATAGGCTGCTGGCTGCCTGAGCCGATTATCGACCCGGACTCCATGAGCGCCTCAGGGGCAAGCGAGCTCGCGGACGATCTGTCGTTTGCGCTGCTGCTGGCGCTCGAGCGGCTGTCGGCTCTCGAACGCGCCGCCTTCCTCCTGTACGACGTCTTCGACACGCCGTTTGCAGATATCGCCACAGCCCTCGGACGCAGCGAGGCCGCGGTTAGACAACTGTGCGCGCGTGCTCGGCGAGCACTGCGTGCCGGCAAGCGCCAGCGCGCCGCGTCGCCCGAGGCACACGCAGCTTTGCTGAACGCGTTCATGGCGGCACTCGCGAGCAGCGATGCCGATGCGGTGCAGGCGCTCTTACGGCAGGACGTCATTGCTATCAGTGACTCGGGTGGACGTGCACCAACCTTCCCTCGTCCGTTGCGAGGAGCACGCCGAATCGCGCGCATTCTCACAGCCAAGCGTCACGCTCTGGAGCGCCCGGCCGGAGGTTCCTCAGCAGTGCCGACAGTGGTCAACGGCTCTCCAGGAATACTGATCTTGCACAACGAAGTCGTGGAGGTCGCCATCGTTCTCGACGTGCAAGACGGACGGATTGCCAGCATTTACTTGGTGCGCAGTGCGCGAAAGCTTGCGGCGCTGGCTCGACGGCTGTAACACGATCACGCGAACCGCGCCGTGCGATCGTCAAGGCTTCGCTCGACGCCGGGACTTCCGCTTGCCTTGCGCGTTAGGCTGGCACATCACCCAGGAGCCCGCGATGACCGAGGAGCCCGCCAACCGACTGCGCACGTTCAGCACGAAGCTGCGCGAGTTGCACACCGCAGTGCTCGGTGCCGAGCGAGCCTTTCACGCGCCCATGGGCCAGCTCGAAATGCTGGATCGATTGATTCGCGATCCAGCCTGGGAATGGCTGCGCCCCTTGTCCACGCTCATCGCCGATATCGATCACATCCTTGCCAGTGAGACAGGTGTCGCCGAGCACGACCTCGCCGTCGCCGCCACGCACATTCGCGAACTGCTTACGGACACCGGCGATGATCGCAGCCGCGTTTTCTCCGAACGCTATCTGCCGCTGCTGCAGACGAGCGCCGAACTCGTGAGCCTGCATGGCGAGCTCAAGGCGTTACTGAAGAACGCACCCGCGGAGCCCGACGACGAAGCCGAGCGTTTACACCGTCGGCACGCGTGGGCGATGCGCTGTAAGCACCTGCCGCCGACTCGACCGTGAGGCACCCCAGGGAATCCTCGAACCGCTGTGGATGGAGCGGATGGCGAATCGGACCTCAGTAGCGTAGATCCGCTAGACAAGAGAGGCAGACTGCCTGCTCCGAGCGAGGTACGTGTCATGTCCGCACTGGATCAAGATCGCGTCGTCGATGTACTCAACCGCATTCTGGAGGCAGAGCTTGCGGGGG
>CBJNAT010000885.1:0-1761 GCA_966434585.1 uncultured Gammaproteobacteria bacterium
AGGCCGCCTACAGCGCGGCAAAGGCCGGTCTGGTGGGTCTGATGAAGACGCTGGCGAAGGAAGGCGCCAAGAACAACATCCGCGTCAATGCACTTTCACCGGCCGCTGCGACGCGCATGACCGAAGGCTTGTTGACGCCGGAACAGCTCGAAATGTTGGGTCCTGATCGAGTCGCCGTGGGCTTGTGTGTTCTGGCAAGCGAGGAGGCGCCCACGCGCACGATTCTCACGGCCGGGGGTGGCAGTTTCGCAATTGCTCGTATCGTCGAGACGCAAGGCAAGTACTTTCCTGACCGGGTGCAGACGCCGGATTCCATCGCTGCGCACTGGAGTGCAATCAGCGACCCCGAGGGTCAGGTGGAGATCGTCAATGTCGAGGAGCAGACGATGAAGTTTCTCGACCAGGCAGTTGCGTTCCGTTTGCGCAATATGGGCTGAGAGGAAATCATGCTCTCCGCGCACGACATCGTCGATTGCTGGATCAACACGAATCTCGGCGCTCCGCAGGAGAACGCGGACTATCTCTTTCCGGGCGTCGGCGAACGTTGGGCCAAAGGCACGACGGTTTCGCAGCTGATCGATGAAATGGATGCGAACGGCATCCGGCAGGGCATCATCGTTTCTGGCTACGGCCCGGGCGACACGTTGAGCTGGGTCAAGTCCGCGATCAAGGCCCATCCAGACCGCCTGTCTGGCTCGCACATCGTCGATCCGCGCGAGGGGATGAAGGCCGTGCGCTTGATCGATGAGCTGGTTCGGAATGAAGGTTTTCGTCTCATTCGCATGATGGCATTCATGAGCCAGCAGCCCTACGACCACGCGATCAACTATCCGATCTACGCCAAATGTGCCGAGCTTGGGGTACCGATCAGTGTGAATGTCGGCATTCCTGGACCGCGTGCGCCCAGCAAGTGCCAGGACCCTTTCCCGTTGGATGAGGTGTGCTACTTCTTTCCCGAGCTCAAGATCATCATGGCGCATGGCGGCGAGCCGTGGGCTGACCTGTGCGTGAAGCTGATGCTGAAGTGGCCCAACCTTTATTACATGTCGTCGGCCTTCGCGCCGAAGCGCATTCCGCAACCGATCATCCAGTATCTGAACTCGCGCGGCAGCGACCGCATCATGTGGGCTAGCGATTATCCCGTGCTGACTTTCGAGCGCTGCATGAAAGAGGTTGGTGAGATGCAGTTTCGCGATGCGGCGACGCTCGCGAAGTTCATGGGTGGCAATGCGCGTGCGGTGATATTCAAGAGCTGATCGAAAGACTGCGTCGTTGCGATCCGCGCGCGCACTCGCGATGTCGCATCGCGCAACGATGCTGACGCATCCGCTCTAAATAGTTTGCACGTTGACAAGTCCTGGGTCCGAGTCATACTCCCTTCTAAATAGACCGATGCGTCGGACTATGAAATGGCGAGAGATCAGAGAGGCGGCATTGTGGATTTCCTTTTGTCTGCGGAACAACTCGCCTTTCGCAACGAGCTGCGTGCCTGGGTTGGCGATCACTTGCCTGCGAACTGGCGCAACGGTCACTTCACCCAGCCGATGACCGAAGCGGAGCGAGGCACAGCGCTGCGTAAATGGGAGCGTAGCGTCTACGATGCAGGCTACGCGGGACTACATTGGCCCACGGCCTACGGCGGTCATGGACTGACACTCGTCGAGCACTTCATCTACGGCGAAGAAACAGGTCGCGTGGGCGCGCCCGAAGGCATCAATCCCATCGGCCGAGAGCTCGTCGCGGGCGTGTTACTGCACGCAG
>CBJNAT010000886.1:0-1755 GCA_966434585.1 uncultured Gammaproteobacteria bacterium
TTTCGCTTGGTCATCGAAGGCACCGAGGCGTTTGTTGCCCGGGCACACAGCGCACGCCTTGCAACACGCAGCCTCGATGTGCAGACGTACATCTGGCATACCGACCTCACCGGCATATTCTTCGCGCACGAGCTGCTGACGGCTGCTGATCGGGGTGTGAAAGTCAGGTTGCTCGTCGACGATCTGGACGCACGCGGCAAGAACGAGGGTGTGGCGGCCTTGAGCGCGCATCCGAACATCGCCGTGCGCCTCTTCAATCCCTTCGCATCGCGCAAGGGCAAGCTGAGGCTCATCGGCGAAGGCCTCGCGAGCTTCCGCCGGCTCAATCGCCGCATGCACAACAAGAGCTGGATCGCCGACAACCGTCTGGCCATCGTCGGCGGACGCAACGTCGGCGATGAGTATTTCGGCGCCAGCGAGGCAACGAACTTCGTCGACCTCGATCTCGCAATGGCCGGGCCAGTCGTGCGCGACATCTCCGCCTCGTTCGACCGATACTGGAACTCGGCATCGGCGTATCCGATCGAGCTGCTCGATGCCACGGCCGTGAGCACCGACGCACTCGGCCGCCTGCGCGATCGTCTGCGTTCGCATGTCGCTCGAGCGCGCGACAGCCGCTATGCGGCAGGCTTGCGCGAAGACGACGCCATCCGTCGCATGCTGGCGGGCGATTGGCCATTGCAGTGGACCCGTCAGTTCGCATTCATCGCCGACGATCCAGCGAAGGTCACGATGCGAGAGCGAGAGGCACAGCGCACGCAGGTAGGCGCGGCACTCGGGCCCCTCCTGAAGTCGGCTGAAACACAGGTCAGCATCATCTCGCCGTACTTCGTGCCGGGACAGCAAGTGACAGCGGGGCTCGTCGCCAGCGCGCAGTCGGGTAGGCATGTGCGCGTGCTCACCAACTCGCTCGTCGCGAACGATGTTGCCGCGGTCCACGGCGGCTACTCTCGGTATCGCAAGGCGCTGGTGCAAGGTGGCGTGCAGCTCTGGGAGCTGAAGCCGCAGCACGGCGGCGTGTCGGATGCCAAGCTGCTCGGGTCCTCGGGTGCAAGCTTGCACACCAAGGCCTTCGCGATCGACGGACACACGCTGTTCGTCGGCAGCTACAACCTCGACCCGCGCTCCACCTGGTTGAACTGCGAGCAAGGTGTCCTAGTCACGAGCGTGCCGCTTGCAACACAGATCGAAGCGCTTTTCGCGCTGCAGACCGAAGCACGGCGTGCATGGCGCGTGACGCTGGAGGCGGAACGCCTGCAGTGGAGCGATGGCGCCCGCTCGTACGATTCGGATCCAATGGCCTCTTTCGGACGGCGCTTTCAGGCATGGCTGACGCGCGTGCTGCATCTCGACGCTCAGCTATAGAACGCGTGAACCCGGCTCTCCTCCCCTCGTACGTAGTGACAGGTTTCGCATCACTGCTATACGTGGGTGAGGCAGCTCTCTGGAGCACGAATTGCTCTCGGTGCCATGTTGCGCTTCAGGTCCATCTTTCCGCTCCTCCTCGTCGCTGCGCTCGTGCTGCCGATGCGTCCTTCGCTGGCGCAAGGCGCTCCAGCTGATTCCGCGGGCGCTGCTCAGCCGCCGCAACCATCGCTGCAGTGGGTCGAACTGGACGGCCGGAAATTGTTTACCGTTCGCGGCGCGTCTTCCTACCCGGCCGAGCAACGCGCCGCAGATGTGGCCAGACGCATCGAGGCAGCGGCTCGCGATCCGACCATCACACCGGCAGCGATCCACATCGTGCAAAGGCCG
>CBJNAT010000887.1:0-1755 GCA_966434585.1 uncultured Gammaproteobacteria bacterium
CGCCGGCCTCGACGATGCCGCTGTCGCCATGACGCGGCTGGAACGTGTGACAGTTCGAGCGTCTCATGCGGCGGCAGCCGTATGATGACGACCCTGTGACCGACACACGCTGCGGACCGAACGAAACCGCCCACGCGACCGCCCCTGCGAGCCCCCGCGCTCGTGCCGGTGCATCCCTCTGGATGCTCGCTGCCAGCATTCTATTTGCCGGTATGGCGGCCGCCGTGAAGCTCGCTGCCGAGCACGGAGTGCCGCTCGGGCAAACACTGTTCTATCGCGGCCTGATCTCGCTAGTCGTGATGAGCGTCTATATGGGTTGCGTCGGGGATGCATTCGCGACACCGCACTGGAAGGCGCACTTGCAGCGCGGCATCGCAAGTTTCGTCGGCATGGTGGCTTACTTCGGCGGCATTTCGCTGCTGCCGCTCTCCTCGGCCATCACGCTCAACTACACATCACCCGTGTTCCTCGCGGCGCTGCTGCTGGTCCTGCATCGCGAACGGCCGCCACTCAAGATGGTGCTCGCGATGTTGGGCGGCTTCGCCGGTATCTTGCTGCTGCTACGACCTAGCTACGACAGCTCGCAGTGGCTGGGCGTGACACTGGCCCTCGGTTCAGCGGTGACCGCCGCGATCGCCGCACTCAACATTCGCTCACTGGGGCAATTGCAGGAGCCGATCGCGCGCACGGTCATGTACTTTTCGCTGTTCACGACCGTCGGCGCGCTGCCCTGGTTCCTCTTCAGCCACCCGACTCGAATAGACCTCGCAGGCGCGAGCTATCTGCTGGCCGTCGGCCTCTTTGCCACGGTTGCTCAGGTGTTCCTGACGCTCGCGTTCCAGCGCGGTCACACGCTGCTCGTCTCGCTACTGGGTTACTCACAAGTGATCTTCACGACTTTCATCGGCATCGCGCTGTGGAACGACCATCCCGGGTTGAGCTCATGGCTGGCGATTGGGCTGATCATTGCGAGCGGTGTCGCGGCAACGAAGTTTGTGCGGGCGCCCAAGAACCCCGGGCTCTAGAGTTTTTCGGGCCGATGCATGCGGCACCACGCCGTCGTTCGCGAGCGATAGCAAAACGGGCGCATGGTCCACCGCGCGCGGCTCACCGATGCTTCGGCTCATACGCTTGCCAAACGGTCATCTGCGCATTCGCGCCGTCGATGGCATCGGAAATCGGCATTGCCGCGGTTCCAGCGCGCTTTCCGATCTCGGCCATCGTACCGGCGAGGTCATCGGTTTCCAGCTCGTAAATGGCCAGAAAGCCGAAGGGGCCTTGACCGGCGAGCGTGAAACGTTCCGCCGAGATGAAACCGGGAATCTTGAGCATGTCGGGCAGATGCTGGGTGTCATACCAGGTATTGAAATCTCGCTCGCGGCCAGCGACAGCGTTGCATTGTGCGATGAACTTGTAACGAGCCATGGGTTGCGCTCCTCTACTGCCAGGGATGTCCAACGATCTGTCCAGGATATTTCGGCGCCTTTGCCGCGATCGAGCACTAGAGCATCATCTGCCCGCCATCGGCATTGATGGTCTGGCCAGTCACGTAGCGCGCGTCATCGCTCGCGAGGAACAGCGCAACGGGTCCGATGTCGGCTTCGGGGTCACCGAAATAGCCGAGCGACACTTCCTTGAGATACATCGCGGCCTGCTCCGGAAAATCGGCCAGACTTTGACCGCGGCCGGACTCAACGCCGCGGGGCAGATCACGTTGATGCGGATCTTGTACTTGCCCCATTTCGCGTGCCGCGG
>CBJNAT010000888.1:0-1754 GCA_966434585.1 uncultured Gammaproteobacteria bacterium
CGGTCGTGTACCACCGGGCGGCGCTAGCCGGGGTCGCGCTAGCGCTGTCGAGCGGGAAATGTCGCAGCACCTTCTCCGCGAAGGAGTCCCAAAGGGCTGTTTTATCCGCGAATGTGGATCGCCTTCCCAGCCTGAAAAAAAGCGGAGGCAGCACGATCGCAGTGACTCCCATGTCCTCGGCACGACGGATCAGATCGAGATCCCACTTATCCTTGAGCACCATGACCACTTCGAACGGCAGGTGATCGCGACCCGCCTCGCGGCGCATCTCATTCAGCCGAGCAATGACAGGCGGCATATCGGCCACGCTATTGCCTTGGTCCATCCAGCCATCGCCACATCGCGCCGCGCGACGCATCGCCGCCTCGCTGGGTCCCGCGGGGATGATCGGCACGTGGCCCGGCGCGGGCAGCATGCGTAATCGCGGAAATGAAAAGAACTCGCCTTGGTGTTCGACGATCTCGCCAGTCCACAGCTTGCGTATGACCTCGATCATCTCGTCCATGCGGCGACCGCGAGTATGGAAATCGACGCCGTACACGTCGCACTCTTCTTTCATCCAACCAACAGCAGGGCACAGCAGCAACCGTCCAGGCGCGAATGCCGCGAGCGTTCCGGTGGCCTTCGCGATCTCGATCGGGTGTCGAGGCGGCATCACGAAAATGCCCTGCATGAGCTTCACACGTCGTGTATTCGCAGCCATGAGCGCAAGCGCGACCCAGGGGTCCGGAAACGACCATCCCGAGTCGATGGTGAAAAACGGTTTGCCGTCGTTGCCCTTGGATCCGGGGTAGTGGGAGCGGATCTCTTCCGGTATGAACAAGTGATCTGCAACACCGACTGCATCGAAGCCGAGGTTCTCCGAGTACTTCGCGGCCTCGATGAGCTGATCGTCTTCGATGAACGCGAGCAAATTCCAGAACTTCAGCACCATCGCTCTCTCAGATCGAGGCCCCGGCCAGATGACCTTCGCGAGTGGCCGTTTCAAGGAAGCGCGGCGACTTGGCGTCGCCCACGATCTCGATGTCTGTCACTCGACCCAAGAGATTCGTGTAGAGATCATTGTTCGGACGGTTGGCGCTGATGAAGACCACGGTGTCGGCCGGCAAGCGCTCCGTATCGATCGTGTCATCCGTGAGGTTGGCTGGACCCACTACGACGGCGCCGGGTTCGACGGCAATCGCGCGCGTGCGAATCTTGTAGCTGAAGGGCTTGCGTTGCATACGAGTCAAGAACGGCTCGTTCATGAGCGATAGCTGCACACCCTGCCCGAAGGCCCTCAGGCGCGTGACATAGGTGACTGCCAATCCTTTAGAGATCAAATGTTCGGCGGCTGCGAGTCCCTCGTAATGACCGACATCATCGATGACGACGGCTGAGCGGCCCAGATCCGCGGGCGGCGTCATGAACAAGTCGATGGAGGAGAGCACGTGACGGCTCTCGATGCCGCGGATGGGTTGTCCGGGATGGGAACCCAAGATGCCATCCATGCGCGGCGTGGAGCCTGTGGCAACGATGAGTGCATCGGGTGCGAGCGCCAAGACGTCTTCGGCTTCCATATACGTGCCGAGTCGAACCTGCACGCCCAAGCGATAGATCTCGGCTTCGAGCCACGTGAGGATGTCTCCCATCGTGTGACGCGTGTGCGCCTTGGCTGCAACGCGCAAGGTGCCGCCGAGGTTGGGCGTTGCTTCAGCGAGTGTGACGCGGTGGCCTCGAAGGGCAGCGACGCGTGCGGCCTCCATGCCTGCAGG
>CBJNAT010000889.1:0-1751 GCA_966434585.1 uncultured Gammaproteobacteria bacterium
TGAACTGGACACGCCGCATTCTCGCCATACGCCGCCAGCATCAATCGTTCAGTCGGGGGACGCTCGAGTTCGTGCGGCCGCAGAATCGCAAGATTCTCGCGTATCTGCGCACGTATCAGAACGAGACGATTCTCTGCGTAGCGAACCTCGCGCAGTCGGCGCAGTCCGTTGAGCTCGATCTCTCGCGCTTCAAGGGGCGGGTGCCTGTTGAATTGACAGGTCGCAATGCCTTTCCACCGATCGGCGATCTGCCGTACTTCCTCACGCTGCAGGCGCACGGCTACTTCTGGCTGCTGCTGAGCGAAACCGAAGCACCGCCCGCGTGGCACGTGGAGCGGCTGCCAGCGACAGAGTTGCCGGTGCTGGTGCTGACCGAATGCTTGAAGACCTTCATCAGCACGGCGGAATCCACCGAGCGCAACATCGCGCAGCGCACACGGCAGCAGTTCCTCGATGAAGTCCTGCCGGAGTTCGTGAGACATCGGCGTTGGTTTGCCGGCAAAGCGGCACCGCTCGCACGCGCGCAGCTCGTCGAACGCGCGCCGTGGCGTTCGGATCGTGGCGAGTGGCTACTCGCTGCCTCGCTCATGCATTTCACGGATGGCTCGCAGCAGCGTTACTTCCTGCCGCTCGGGATCGATTGGGAGGATCAGGAATCGAACACCCTGCGCACCACCGAGTGGACACTCGCGAAGGTGCGTCAGCATGCGCGAGCGGGTGTGCTCGTCGATGCATTTTCCGACCGGAGCTTCTGCCTCTCTGTCGTCGACGCGTTGCAGAAGGGCGAAGTGATCCCGCTCGAGAACGGCGAGATTCGTTTCGAGCCGACGCGTGCCTTGGAGGAGCTCGTCGGTCGCGGCATTGAACCCGTGCAGTATCTCGGCCGCGAGCAGAGCAACACGGCGGTGATCCTCGGTGAAGGCTTGTTCCTCAAGGGTTATCGCCAGGCTCGCTCCGGTATCAACCCGGATGCAGAAGTGGCTGGCTATCTCACCGAGGCAGGCTTCGCACGCATTCCGCGCCTCGGCGGCACTGTCAGCATGATCGCCAATGGCGAACCGACGCTCCTCATCGGGCTGTTCGCGTACGTGCGCAATCAGGGCGATGGTTGGGACTACACATTGAACCATCTGGACCGCTACGCGACCGAGTTGCTTGCGGATGCCAACAAGCGGAGCGAGCAGCCGCACACGTTGTTCCTCGCGCAAATGCGAACGTTGGGACTGCGCATCGGCGAGTTGCACGCGACGCTCGCGCGCTCGACGACGAATCCAGCGTTCGCGCCGGAGTTCATCGAAGCGGACGACGTGGGCACGTGGACTGAGCGCACGACCCAGGAGCTCGACGAGACGTTGGCTCTGATCAAGTCGAAGCAGTCCGAGTGGACAGAAGAGCAGCGCGCCGATGCGCAGGCATTGATCGATGCGCGCGACAAGATCGTGGCGAGCATCAGCGCGGTAGGCACCCATCATGTGCGCGCGCTGAAGACCCGTTATCACGGCGATCTGCATCTCGGCCAGATCCTGCTCTGTGCGGACGACTTCCTGATCACCGATTTCGAAGGCGAGCCGGCAAGGCCCATTGACGAACGACGACGCAAGAACTCCGCACTCATCGACGTGGCTGGCATGCTGCGATCATTCGACTACGCGCGCGCCGTTGCCCTGGATCGCGCCATGTCGACACGTCCCGAAGCGCGCGATGTGCTCGCGCCAGCGTTCGATAGTTGGTATCGCGCTTCCATCAACGCG
>CBJNAT010000890.1:0-1741 GCA_966434585.1 uncultured Gammaproteobacteria bacterium
GTCGGCATCGATGGCAATCGAACGACCGCTCTGCCGCGAGTCCGTCATGATGCCAAGCATGTCGCGCACGTAGGTCGCATCGTGCGCGCGCAGCAATTGTGCGACCGTCGCTTCCGGCGCCTCCTCGAGCCGCAGCACCGCGTCCAGATCGAGCGCACGCAATTGATCCGCAATGGCATCGATCCGCAGCGGCGACTCCGGATGGTTCGCACCCATGTCGTGCGCACGGCAGGCGGGTGGGTTGTAGAAGGCTGTGGTCATAGCGGTCTTAGCGACAGGCGCTCGGAGATTGGGGCAGCGCCGCCTCGCGCGCAAGCACGATAACCTACGAATCGCCCACGCGGCTGTCCGCCCGCACACCACAGCGGTGCACACATGCGTCGTCTGGTGGCGACGAAAACGAGGCAACTTCCCGAATGACGGAACCTCGATCGCTGGTGCTGGATTGGTCCTCGCCACTTTGTTCAAGACGAGGTCCGTCATGCACATCCGTACCCACGCCCTTGCACTCGCTATTGCCGCCACATTCAGCATGACGAGTGCTCTCGCACAGACCGCGGAGCAGGAGCTGCCGACGCAGTCCACTGGGCCCGAATCTAGCGCCCAGCCATCGCAGCAGTTGCAGCAGAACATGCCGACGGATTCAGCGACGCATGGCATGGCCGACAGCAGCGCCGCTCCCACCGCGGGCGCCATCGACGATCAAAAGATCAAACAGTTCGCGAGCGCGTATGCAGAGGTCGCAACGATCCAGCAGAACGCCAGCAATCAACTGCAGACTGCGAACGAGCCCGGCAAGGCTGAAGAGGTGAAAGCCAATGCCGAGTCGCAGATGATCGCAGCGGTCGAGCGCAATGGTTTGAACGTCGACGAGTTCAACCAGATCGTGACCGCCATGGCGTCTGACCAGAACGTGCGCTCGCGCGTCGCAGCGGAACTGCAGGATCGCAGCAGCGGTCCGGCGGCACCGACGGAGTAAGCGGAGAACAGTCGTCACCTCTCCCGCTTTGCGGGAGAGGTGACGGGCGACCAAGATCGACTTCCTTCTTCCGCTACTGGCCTGTTCGATTCAGTCTTGTGTACTCTCGCGCGGTACGCTCCTTCGTATCCGTGCTCGTGAATCAGTCCTGCAAACACTCGCTGCAAACGCTCGCTCGACAGCTCTGGCTGCCGACGCGCGTGCTGCCATGGGTGCTGGCGGCGCTGTTGTTCACGGGCATCGCGCACGCATCGCATCTGCACAAACCGGATGCGATCGGCCATGGCGATGCCCTGCACTGCGGCTTGTGCTTGCAGCTCGAACGGCTTGCGGATGCGCCCAGCACTCCGCAGCTGATCATCGCTCCCGCACTCGTCAGTTGGGTGCGGCTGCCGCAAGGCATCGCCCTCCATAGTGCGCCGCTCCTTTTCTCGTACGACGCGCGCGGTCCACCGCGCTCGACCTCCCACCGTTAATCGCCGGCGCCACAGCGCTGGATCGCTCGGTTACGGGCTTTCGCGCACCGCGTGTGCGCGGGGTCGTCTAAGCATTCGTATGGGAGTTTCCAAATGTTGTCCCGATGGTTTTTCGTCGTGCCCGCAGCACTGGCTGCGAGCGCGCCTGCGTCATTGTTGGCCGAAGATTCGCATCCGCACGATCAGCTGGAGACGGTCATCGTCACTGGCACACCGTTGTCCACCAATCCTGTTCAAACTGCTCAACCCGTAACCGTTCTTTCGGGGGAAGACCTGCGTCGCAACG
>CBJNAT010000891.1:0-1740 GCA_966434585.1 uncultured Gammaproteobacteria bacterium
CGACGGATTCTCATGGGGGCGGCGCCTGACAAGGCTGCGAACCGAGCGGCCATGGCCGATCCGAGCGCGCTCGATTACTTCGTGGAGTATGCGAAGAGCCAGAACGATTACTCCCTCGGTTCGCCCTCTCCCGGTTCCGGGAGAGGGTCGGGGTGAGGGTTCTTCAAGCCTGGAACGCTGCCTTATTCGCCCCTAAGAACTCGCGTAACGTCTGCGGCTTCTTGCCCGTGAGCTCGACCACGGCGTTCGACTGGATGTCCTTGTTGCCTGCGCGCGTGTTGGCGTCCATAGAGACGAGGAGCTGTGCGACAGGTTCAGGTAAGCCAGCAGCCTTGAGTCCAGCGGCGAGTTGTTCGTCGTTCAACTGTACGACTTCGATCTGCTTGCCCGCGAACTCGCTGATCAGCGCCGCAATCTGCGCGACCGTGAAGCTCTCCGGTCCGGTGATGTCATAGCGTTTGTTGTCGCTGCTCTCACTGGCCATTGCCGCCGCGGCTGCACGCGCGCAATCCTCTCGCGAGATATACGGGATGCGACCTTCGCCCGCGGCGGTGAACCACTTGCCCGTGGCGAGCAGGGTCGGCACGGTCATCAACAGATTTTCCATGTACCAGTTGTTGCGGAGAATGGTGTAACCGAGCCCGCTCGCTGCAATCGCCTGCTCGGTGCCGAGATGATCCGGTGCAAAGAGCACGAGTGAAACATCCGGCTTCGGCATGGAGGTGTAGAGCACATGCTTCACGCCGGCGCGCTTCGCAGCCTCGACAGCGGCCTTGTGCTGCGCGAGGCGGCGCCCAGGTCGATCGATGGCATCGGTGGAGATGATGAGCGCACGGTCGACGCCCTTGAACGCGTTGTCGAGCGTTGCCGGATTCTCGAAATCGGCTTGGCGTACTTGCACGCCTTGCTTCGCGAGCGCATCGAGCTTCCCCGGATCGCGGCTCGTTGCGACGATGTTGGCGGGCGAAATCTTGTGCATCTCCAACAGATGGGCGATTACGCGCCGACCGAGATGACCGTTGGCACCGGTTACCAGCAGCTTTTGCGGCATGGGAATGCTTCCTAGAAGTGGGGGTGGTCTCTTTTTGAGAGTGCCTGTAGGGTAGAGGCCTGTACAGGCGGGTCAAGAGGGCATTCCGGCAGCCCCTAGTAACGTGGAGGTAACCACTGTGGCGCGACAACGAACGCTCGATGGAGCACAGACCGCATGGGTTTGGCCAACATCGCCGGACGCCGACTGGACGCGGTGTCCAGTTCGCGATGTGCTCGATCGGATCAGTGGCAAGTGGAGCACGTTGCTCTTGATGATCCTCGCCGACGGCCCGCAGCGCTTCGGGCAGTTGCGCCGTGCAGTACCTGACATTTCGCAACGCATGCTGACGCAGACCCTACGCGACCTGCAACGCGACGGCTTGGTGGCTCGCCGCGTTTTCCCGACGCAGCCGCCTAGCGTGGAATATCGACTGACGCCGCTCGGGCGGTCCTTCCTGAAGCCACTCGTGAAGTTGATTGCCTGGTCTGAACGCAACCACGGCGCGATTCGTGCGGCGCGCGAGGCGTTCGAGGCGAAGTGACTCGAACCCCAGAAGCCGCTCGCGAGTTACAAAACACTAGCCGCGTTGCATCTCTCGCCGTGCGTCAACTCCGAACTCACTTCGACCCCTTCGTCCATCTCGCGAGCCTGACTCACGAGCGCGCGCCATCCTGACATAGCGATGTCGCACGTTTGGGCCGTGGCGG
>CBJNAT010000892.1:0-1738 GCA_966434585.1 uncultured Gammaproteobacteria bacterium
ACACGCGCGAAGAGTCGCGGATCGATCGGCCGACCATCACCGTGTCGCGCTCAGTCGCGGCGAGCATGCGTTGTTTCACGTTGGGATGCAGTCCGGATTCACGGGTCAGCATGAAGCGCGGCTCGAGAGTGCAGCTGCAGGTCAATGTGCAGGTCGCGCGGACTTCGCGGCTAGCCGATCGCACCCTTCGCTATCATCTGGTTGATCTGTTCCAATGTGAAGCCCGCCTCGAGCAGCACGCTCTCGGTGTCGATACCAGGCTTGCGTCCAGGCTGAGGTATTGACGCGGGGGTGCGGCTGAAGCGCGGGGCGGGCGCGTTCTGCATCACACCGCCCACCTCGATGTGCGTGCGGCGCGCAGCGTTATGCGGATGATGCATGGCTTCTTCGACGCTCAGCACGGGCGCGTAGCACGCATCGGTGCCTTCGAACACCTGGTTCCATTCGGCGCGCGTGCGCGATTTGAACACCTCCGTCAGCTGGGTGCGCAGCGCCGGCCAGCGGGCTTGCGCGGCGGGGTCCTGGACATTGGCCATACTGAGGCCGTCGTACTGCGAATCGTTGATCCCGAGCTTTTCGAGGAGAAGCTCGTAGAACTGCGGCTCGAGCGAGCCGATGGAAACGTATCTGCCGTCCTTCGTTTCATACGTGTCGTAGATCGGCACACCGCCGGCAAAGAGGTTCTCGCCAGTTGCATCGCGGAAGAAGCCGCCCGCACGCAAGGCGTACATCATGCCCATGAGCGCGACCGTGCCATCCACCATCGCTGCATCGACGACCTGGCCCTTGCCGGAGCGCGTTGCCTCCAGCAGCGCTGCCAGTACGCCGAATCCCAGCAGCATGCCGCCGCCGCCGAAGTCGCCGATCAAGTTCAGTGGCGGGCTCGGCTTGCCGCCTCTGGGACCAATGAGGTGCAACGCGCCGGTGAGTGCGATGTAGTTGATGTCGTGACCGGCCGCTTTCGCCAGCGGACCGTCTTGGCCCCAGCCCGTCATGCGGCCGTAGACCAGCTTGGGGTTGCGTTGCAGACAGACGTCCGGACCCAGACCCAAGCGCTCGGCCACGCCGGGTCGATAGCCCTCGATCAGCGCATCGGCGTTGCCGATCAGCTTGAGCGCAGCGGCCAGGCCATCCGCATTCTTGAGGTTGAGCGCAATCGAGCGGCGATTACGCAGCAGCGGATCGCGACTCGCTTCCACGATGCCAGCGCCGCCGCGTTCGATGCGCACGACCTCGGCGCCCATGTCCGCCAACATCATTGCGCAGAACGGTGCGGGACCGATCCCCGCTAATTCGATGATCCTCACACCCGTCAGTGGTCCACTCATGTTCGACACCGTTCACCTTTTGAAAGGGGCGCAATACCAAGCCAATGGAGCAGTCGTTCGCGCCTCGCTAAGAGCCTCAGCGCAAAGTCCGCTTGTGATCATCATGTAGAGAGACTAACAATCGTTCGTCCTCCTGGACCATGCGCGCACCGGATCGATTTTCGTACATATTCGAAACCGGCGACACGCTGCTCATCGGAGCGCTTTTGGAAGTCGCTGATTGATCCCGCGAACGTGCCGCCGCTTGGGGTGATGGAAGAGACGCTGGTGGGCTTGCCGTCGCTTACGGGGTGAGTTATGCCGATCAACACGCTAGATCATGTGAACATCCGTACCGACAAGCTCCAAGCGACGTACGCCTTTTATGGGGACTTGCTCGGGCTTGTGGTGACGCCACCTCCAGGCTGCGC
>CBJNAT010000893.1:0-1731 GCA_966434585.1 uncultured Gammaproteobacteria bacterium
CGCGGGCACACGATACGACCAGGAGAAAGCCAAGGAAGGCACACCCATCCCGTCAACGGTGGTGACCCTCCTCGTAACCCCCGACGACGGGGAGCGTATCGCGCTCGCGGCCTCGGAAGGCATCTGGCTGACCGACACCGACGGCCGCCGCCAGATGGACAACGTGCGTGACGCCGCTCAGCGCCTTGCGCATGTCGTCGCGACTGCGCACGTCGCCATGGAAGCACTCGACCTCGAGATGCAGATACTTCGGAAACGATGCGTCGGATCCGTGCACCTGGTCCGAGAGCGCGTCGATCACACGCACCCGATGACCATTCTCCGTCAGACAGTTGGCGAGATGAGAACCGATGAAGCCGGCTCCGCCGGTGATGAGAATGCGACCTGAGAGTGAGGGCGCCGTATTCATAGCAACTGTACCTGCGGCCGGCTGCCGGCTTCATTGCGTGGCTGACGATGTGCCGCGACGAGCGGATCCTCGCCCGCGCGCAACAGCTGCGCGAAGTATGCGATCGTGGCGCGCAAGCCGGCATCGAGACCGATGCGCGGTCGCCAGTTCAACATCTCCTGTGCCAGCGAGATGTCGGGCCGGCGACGCGGCGGATCATCGACTGGCAACGGCTTGCGCGCGATGCGCGAACTTGAGTTCGTCAAATCGACGATACGGCGCGCGAGTTCCGCCACCGTGATCTCGAGCGGATTACCGAGATTCACCGGGCCTGGGAAGCGATTGCCGTCCGCCATCAGCCGCTCGATACCTTCGAGCAGATCGTCGACGTAGCAGAACGAGCGCGTCTGCGAGCCGTCGCCATACACTGTGATGGGCTCGCCGCGCAGCGCTTGCACGATGAAGTTCACGACGACGCGGCCGTCTTCGACATTCATGCGGGGACCGTAGGTGTTGAAGATACGGCCGATGCGCACTGGCACTTGGTACTGGGTCAAGTAGATGAAGCACAGTGTCTCCGCGCAGCGTTTGCCTTCGTCGTAGCACGAGCGCGGGCCCATGGGATTCACGTAACCCCAATAGCTCTCCTTCTGCGGGTGCATTTCAGGATGTCCGTAGATCTCGCTCGTCGAGGCCTGAAACAGGCGAGCACCACAGCGGCGTGCCACACGCAGCAACGTATCGACGCCATTGACGCTCGTGAACAGTGTGTCGAGTGGACTGCGCTGGTAGTGAATCGGAGATGCCATGCAAGCGAGGTTGTAGATGGCAGCGACGTCCTCGACATCGTCGTGGTCGAGGGTGGCGACATCGAGCAGTCGCAACTCGAAGTTTGGTTCGTGCTGCAGATGAGCAATACCGTCGCCAGTGCTGGTGGAGAAGTTGTCGAGGCAGATGACGCGTTCGCCGCGTTGCACGAGCCGTTCGCACAAATGCGAACCGATGAATCCTGCGCCTCCACACACGAGCACGGGTTTGGGGATTACCCGCCTCGTGCCATTGGTCTTTGACTTTCGCACTCAAAACCTCCTTCGCCGATGAATCCGCCTTCCGAAGGAGGTTTTTGCATCGACACGTAGCTGCCGCGGTAGACAAAGAGAACGTCAGCAACAACCGTGCCGGGCTTCTTCTAAGTACGTTTTGCAGGTAAGTACGTTGGCCTTGCCGGTCAGAATGGCAGAGCGTGTAAAAAAGCGTACATGTCCGACGGTTGTTTCGCTCAGCTCGAACGACATCCAGGAAGTATCCAGTGGAACAAACGGAAGGTTTGTTCCTTTGCATGG
>CBJNAT010000894.1:0-1729 GCA_966434585.1 uncultured Gammaproteobacteria bacterium
TTCCTGCTGCTCAACAACGTGCTGCTCGTGGCGGCAACTGGGCTGATTCTGGTGGGCACGCTGTATCCGCTATTCCTCGATGCGCTCGGGCTCGCGAAGATCTCCGTGGGGCCGCCGTACTTCGATCGCGCCTTCCTCGTGCCGATGCTGCCGCTCGTGCTCTTGATGGCCATCGGGATGCACGCCAGCTGGAAACGGGCGAAGTTCATGTCGCTCAAACGCGTGCTGGCTGTTCTGTTCGCGGTTGCGGTGCTCGCAGCGATCGCGATCCCGCTGCTGGCCTACGGCTCGACGGGTGTGCTTACGATCGTGGGACTGACGGCGGCGTTCTGGGTTGGGCTCTCGGCGCTCTTCGAACCGATCTCGCGATTGCGTCGTCGACAGAGCTTGTCACCGGCCGTGCTCGGCATGGCTATCGCGCATCTCGGGGTCGCGCTGTTCGTCGTCGGCGCGACCACGGTGCGCTCGTTCAATGTCGAGAAGGATTTGTCGCTGCGGCCGGGGCAGAGCGTGCAAGTCGCTGGTTTCGATTTCTTCATGGAATCGACCCGGCACGTGTCCGGGCCCAACTTCGAAGCGGAAGAGGCGGTCGTGCGAATCTCGAAGAACGGGCGCGAGCTGTCCGTGCAACATCCGCAGAAGCGCATCTATCGCGTGCAGAAGAATCCGATGACGGAGGCCGGGATCGATGCAGGCTGGAACCGCGATCTCTTCGTGGCCATGGGTGAGCCGCTCGGCGACGGTGCGTGGAGCCTGCGGCTGCAATACAAGCCGATGGTCCGCTTCATTTGGCTCGGCTGTCTGGTGATGGCATTCGGCGGGCTCATTGCGGTGTGCGATCGACGTTATCGGGTGCGAGTCGCAGAAACGGTGGGCGTCGCAGGCGCCACGGCGAGCCAGGCATGAAGGTTCTGCGTTATCTCATCCCGGTGCTGATCTTTGCCGGCCTGGTTGCCTTCTTCGCGATCGGCCTCAAGCGCGATCCGCGTTACATCCCGTCCCCTTTGATCGGCAAGCCTGCGCCCGCATTCGAGCTGAGCGCCGTCGAAGACCCCGCTCGCAAAGTGAGCAGCCGCGACTTTCAAGGTCGCATGTACGTGGTGAATGTGTGGGGCACGTGGTGTGTCGGCTGTCGCGAGGAACATGCGACGTTGCTCGAGATCGCGCGCTCGAATGTCGTGCCCATCGTTGGCCTGAATTGGAAGGACGAGCTGCCGCTTGCGCAACAGTGGTTGCAGCAGCTCGGCAATCCGTACGTCGCGACCGCCTTCGATCCGGAGGGACGCGTCGGCATCGATTGGGGCGTCTATGGCGCACCCGAGACGTTCCTGGTCGATGGCAACGGCGTCGTGCAATACAAGCACATCGCGCCGCTCACGATGGAGGTGTGGCAGCGGGAGTTCCTGCCGCGCATTCGTCAAGCGCAGCCTAGATCATGACTCGCGTTCGTTGGACAGCGGTTCTTTGCATGGTCTTGCTCGGTGCACGTGCCGTGTGGGCAATCGATGCGGCGCCTGCTTTCAGCGATCCCGAGCAGCAGGCTCGCTACGAGCGTCTGGCGAGCGAGCTGCGCTGCCTCGTCTGCCAAAACGAGACCATCAAAGACTCCAATGCGGGTCTCGCCGCCGATCTGCGCCGCGAGCTGCGCGAACAAATGGCCGCGGGCAAGAGCGATGAAGAGATCCTCAAGTTCCTGACCGATCGCTACGGCGACTTCGTGCTGTACAAG
>CBJNAT010000895.1:0-1722 GCA_966434585.1 uncultured Gammaproteobacteria bacterium
GCTCTACGTGAGCGGCTGTCACTCGCGGCGCGCGGCGCGCGCGCCCTCGACCGAACACTCATTGCGCACTTCGGCAACGCTATCAGTATTTCGGACTAGCAGCTCGGCGAGCTGCCGTTCCTCGGCGGAACCCACATGCCCAGTCAAGATCACCACGCGATTGCGGGTCTTCACGCTGATGTCCAGGCTTTTCGTGTTCTGATTGGCTAACAACTTCCCCTTCACCACGGCCGTGGTCGATGCGTCTTCGATCCAACGCCGCAAATCGGCGCGTTGCTTAGCCAGTACGTCCCGCTCAGCGCGCCGCGTCGCGCTCAGCCCCGTCGCGCTCGCAACTTTCAAATCGTTGCGCACGTCGGCCACCCCTTCGACGCTGCGAGCGAGCTCGCTTGCGAGGTCGCGCTCAATGTCGCTTTCGACACTCCCCGCCAGATGCACCACCCCGTTTTGCACCTGCGTGTCGATGTCGAACGGATCGAGCTGGCGATTGAGCGCGAAGATCGTCTCGATCTTGCCCATGAGCCACGCGTCCTTGAGCGCTTGCTGCGCTTCCAGCGCAGTTGTGTTCGCGAGACTGTCGGCCGGAGCCGCAGCTGCAAATCCAGCGAACACGAGTAAGCTCGCGCCGAGGAGCGCGGCCACCGGCGGGCGGGTACGACGACGATGCATGCGGGACTCCGAACTCGAAGCGGGTCTGAAACGTAGTACATACACTGCGGGTTCCCCCTGCGAACCGCGTCTGAATCCGCCGGTCGAATAGCGCGTACATTCTGTGCACGACGTGCCAGCGCGGCAGCTACGCGACCTTCTCAGCCTCCGCGCTCATAGTCGTGCCGCTCGGCGGCGGGTGTTGCGCATGACTGCTCGTCGGTTTCTTCCGCAGCAAGACGGGCACGCGCACTTCGATGATCGTGCCGTCTCCTGATGTGACGCGCAGCTCCGCACGCATCTGCCGAACGAACGCTTCAATGAGTGAGCGGCCGAGGCCAGGATGTTCGTGGCTCGCCACGGTGGAATCGAAGCCCACACCGTTGTCGCGCACCTGGAGCAGCAGCGTTTCATCCGACTCGCGCGTCACCACGACTTCGATGCGGCCCGACGCAAGGCCTGTGAATGCATGCTTGTAGGCGTTGGTGATCGCTTCGGTGACGAGTAGCCCAAAGGGCACTGCGAGCTCGGGGCCAATCGATTCGCCCACCGCGTCGACGACCAGCTCCACATTGCGCGAGCCCGACAGGCCGCTCCGCCGCAGTTCGGCGCAGAGATCTTCCAGGAACCATCGCAGATCCACTTCCTGCAGGCTCTCGGATTCGTACAAACGCCGGTGCAAGGTCGCGAGCGCATTGATGCGACTGCGCGCTTCGGCAAAGGCGAGCTCGGCTCTGGGATCACGAATACGGCGTGCGTGCAGGTTGAGCAGACTCATCACGAGTTGCAGGTTGTTCTTCACACGATGATGGATCTCGCGCACGAGCACTTCTTTCTGCTGCAGCGAATCCTTCAGCTCATGCTCACGCGCCGAGATGATGTCGGCCATACGCGAGAAGGTCTCGCCAAGATTCTTGATCTCGCTCGGCGCCGCCACGGCGCGTTCCGGACGCACACTGCTGCGGCCGGCGGCATAGGCGGACGTAATGCGCTCGAGATAGGTGATCCAGCGCACGACCAGATGCTCGATGCCGAACCACACTACCGCGACTGCAAGAACCCACATCAAGAGCG
>CBJNAT010000896.1:0-1721 GCA_966434585.1 uncultured Gammaproteobacteria bacterium
GCCCGAGTTGCCCGACCGTCCCGGGCTGGAACTTGCGGCGGCGTTCATGCCCGCGCCGTAAGTGAGGCGCACCGTGACGGGACAGCGCGACTTGCCGCCGAACATATAGCGGAACTTCGCGATCTGGTTGTAGAGCTGATCGAGACAGACGCCCACGAAGTCCGCGAACATCAGCTCTGCGATGGCCCGTTTGCCCGCGAGCGCAGCACCGGCTGCGGCGCCCACGATGCACGACTCGGAAATCGGCGTGTCGATCACGCGCTTGGGTCCGAACTTCTCGTAGAGCCCGCCCGTCAGTCCCCAGATTCCGCCGATCGCTTCGGGACCGCCGGCCGTGCCGTTTCCGCCGACGATGTCCTCGCCCATGATCACGATGCTCGGATCACGCGCCATCTCTTCGTGCAGCGTCCGGCAGATCGCCTCACGCATCATCATCTTTGCCATGGTGCAGTTCCGGTCAGTAGGTCACGTAGACGTCTTCGAGCACTTGCTCGGGCGCAGGTGGCGGCGCCTCGCGCGCTTCCACCACGGCCGCATCGATGAGCTGCAGCACCTCCTTGTCGATGGCATCGAGCTCGCGTAGATCGAGCAGCCCTTCGGCACGCACCCGCTCGCGGAAACCGACGAGGCAGTCGCGCGTTTCGCGTAGCCGCTTCACTTCACCCGGACCACGGTAGCGCTGCGGATCGCCTTCGAAGTGGCCGTAGAAGCGTTCGGTATCGAATTCGAGCGAGACAGGGCCGTTGCCACTGCGGCAGTACTCGATCGCTTCGCTCGCGAGCGCATGTACGGCGAAGAAGTCGCAACCATCGGCTTTACGCGCGAGCATGCCGAAGCCAGCGGACCGCTTGGTGATGTCTTTCGAACCCACCGCGTAGCCATCGCCGGTGTGCTCGCTGTAGTGGTTATTCTCGAAGACGAAGATGACGGGCAGCTTGAGCACAACAGCCATGTTCATCGCTTCGAAGGTCGTGCCTTGATTGCACGCGCCATCGCCGCTGAACGCGATCGAGACATGGCCCAGTCCATCCATGTTCGCGGCGATGCCTGCACCGACCGCGAGTGGCGCGCCCGCGCCCACGATGCCGTTCGCGCCCAACATGCCGACCCCGACATCGGCGATGTGCATCGAACCGCCTTTGCCTTTGCACAGGCCGTCGCGGCGGCCATAGATCTCTTTCATCATGCCCTTCACGTCGCAGCCCTTCGCGATGCAGTGACCGTGGCCGCGATGGGTGGAGACGATGTAGTCCTTCGGACCGAGCTGTTCGCACACGCCAACGGCGACAGCCTCCTGGCCCGCATACAGATGCGTGAAGCCCGCGATATCGCCGGTCGCGATCTCCGTGTGCAAGCGCTCCTCGAACTCGCGAATGATCTTCATGCGCCGATAGGCGCTGCGCAGCTCGTCAGGACTCAGTCCACGTTTTTGTGGCATGCAACTCTCCGCATATCTTTCGATTTATAGGCGCAACACCGACTTCGCGATGATCGTGCGCTGAATCTCATTGGTGCCGCCGAAGATGGTCCACGCCTGGCTGTTGAGGTAGCGCGGCATCGCGATCTGCGCGGCCTTGCTGCCGATCGGCTCGGGGCATTGCTCGTCATACAGCGGTCGATGTTCGACCAACTGCAGACCGGCGTAGCCATGGAATTGCATGACGAGCGCATCGATCTGCCGCCGCAGCGTGGAACCGACCAGCTTGACGAGCGAGGTCTGC
>CBJNAT010000897.1:0-1719 GCA_966434585.1 uncultured Gammaproteobacteria bacterium
GAAATTCGGGTTCTACAAGAACCAAGGAAGAACCCTCCGTAAGTGACTGAATGCATGGATCGCGCCGCTATCCGATGACGTAGGCGAGATCCCTGGCATGCGGGTTGCTACCCGCTAGCCAAGCCACGTCGCACGACGGGCAGAACTCACTACATTCGATGGGGGCTTCCTAAATGAATCATTCGCTGCATCGCTCGTCCGTTCGCCGCGCCGCCACCCTGTGCGGTTGCGTTCTACTGAGCACGCCTCCGATGGCGGCCCTGGCGCAGGAAGAGACAGCTGGCTTGGAAGAAGTGATCGTCACGGCGCAAAAGCGCGCGGAAAACATCCAGCAGGTGCCCATTGCGATTACTGCGTTCGGCGCCGAGGCGCTGGCCGAAAAAGGCGTGACCAACGTCGCCGACGTTTCCTCGTTCACCCCCAACGTGCAGATCGATCGCTCATCCGCGTTTGCGGGTTCTTCCACGATCATGAGCGCGTACATCCGCGGCATCGGCCAGAGCGATTTCGCTTTTAACATGGAGCCGGGCGTTGGCCTCTATGTGGACGGTGTGTACTACGCGCGCACCGTGGGCGCCGCCATCGATTTGATGGACGTCGAGCGCATCGAAGTGCTGAAAGGCCCGCAAGGCACGCTGTTCGGCCGCAATACGATCGGCGGCGCGTTGCACGTGGTCACGCGCAAGCCCGCGAGCGAATTCGGGTATCAGGGCGAGCTCCAGGTCGGCGACTATGATCGTCAGGTCCTGCGAGGCGCGATCGACATTCCGCTCGCCGAGGGGCTGCTCTATTCCTCGCTGTCCTTCTCTTCAACGCAGCGGGACGGTTATCAGGATCGCATCGCGTTCAATCCCGCCGCGACACCCGCTGTGAATCCGCTCACTGGCGCGACATACGCCAGCAGTTCTTTCCAAGTCGACGCACCGTTCTTCGTGCACGCCAAGCGCAACGTCAGCGGCTCCGATACGCAGGGCGGCCTCGATTCGCAGACGGCTCGCATCAAGCTGTTGTTCACGCCCTCCGACGATGTCGAAGTGCTGCTCTCCGCCGACGTCACGCAGGCGAAAGAAGAAGCGACGCCGATGACACTGTTCCGCACGTATCTCGGACCAGGCTCGCTGTTCGGCCTCATCTACAACTCGTGTGTCGGCGGTGTCGATCCGAACGTCATCTCAGGCGGCGCACTGCCGCCCGGCATGTGCAACATCCAGCGCAATACCGTGGGCACCTCGCTCGCCTCGGTCGCTGCGTCGCGCCTGCCCTACGGCGATCACTTCGTCACCGACGACATCGACGAGACGTACTCATCCGGCAGCAACTTCTCGGACGTCAAAACCTACGGCTACAGCGGCACGGTGGACTGGCGCATCAACGATGGCTTGAGCCTCAAGTCGATCACCGCCTATCGCAAGCTCGAATCCAAGTTCGGCACAGACGTCGATGCCTCGCCAGAGAACATGATCGACACCTCGTTCACGATGGATCAGAAGCAGCTCTCCGAAGAGCTGCAGCTCAACGTGACCGCGTTCGACGACCGCCTCAAGTCGGTGCTGGGCGCTTACTACTTCACCGAGGAAGGCGGCCTGCTCGACACGGTCACCTTTGCGAGCGGTCTGCTGCAGGTGTTCGGCCCGAACGATTTCAAGAACAAGGCCTAGGCGGCTTTCACGCATAACAACATCGACGTCACAGACAACTTTGGCCTCACGCTCGGCGTGC
>CBJNAT010000898.1:0-1718 GCA_966434585.1 uncultured Gammaproteobacteria bacterium
GGCGCATCGGTGAGCGCGTTGTCGTCACTCATGGCGTCGCCCCCGGTGATGTGGTCGTGGCCGAAGGACTTTTGCGCGTCCAACCGGGTGCCAAAGTCGCCGTGTCGCGCATAGTCGAGCCGCAGGCCGGCTGAGACGAGCTCAACATGCATTTCACGGATCTCTTCATCCGTCGGCCAATCCTGGCAGTCGTCGTGAGTCTGATGATCCTCATGCTCGGCACGAGCGCGTTCTTTCTCTTGCCGCTGCGCGAGTATCCGAATCTCGAGAGCGCGACGATCTTCGTCGACACCAGCTTCCCCGGCGCTACGCAGAGCGTGATGCAGGGGTTTGTGACGACACCGATTGCGCAGGCGATCGCTACTGCGCACGGCATCGAATATCTGAGCTCGGTATCGAGGCAGGGCCGCAGCCAGGTGCAGGCAAGGCTGGTGCTGAACACGGATGCAGATCGCGCGATGACCGATGTGATCGCGAAGGTGCAGCAGGTGAAATACCGCTTGCCGGAAGGTGTGAGCGATCCGGTGATCGTGAAACGCACCGACGGCGCCTCGGCCGTGCAGTTCGTCGCGTTCGCGAGCGACACCTTGTCCATCCCGGAGGTCACGGATTTTGCGATGCGTGTCGCACAGCCGCTGATCACCGCAGTCCCCGGCGTCGCCTCCGCCGAAGTGTGGGGCGGTCAAGAGATTGCGATGCGCATTTGGGTCGACCCCATACGTCTCGCTGCACGCGGTTTGTCGGCGGGCGATATCGCGGCCGCTCTGCGTGCGAACAACGTGCAGGCTGCGCCAGGTCAGCTGCGCGGCGAGGACACCGTCATCAACGTGACGGCCGCAACCGATCTGTCCGACATCGAAGGTTTCCGCTCGATGATCGTGAAGGACGGCGCTGATGGGCTCGTGCGCTTGAGCGATGTGGCGACCATCGAGATCGGTGGTCAGAACTACAACACCAACGTGTGGTTCAACGGGCGGCGCGGCATCTACATTGCCGTTGAGCCCGCGCCCGATGGCAATCCGCTCGAGATCGTGCGGGACGTCAAGGCGCTGTTGCCAGACATGCAGCGCGTCGCGCCTCCGGGGATGGACATCGTGAGCCAGTTCGACGTGGCGCACTTTGTCAACGCGTCCATCGACGAAGTCACGCGCACGTTGATCGAGGCGATCCTCATCGTGGTGGTCGTGATCTTTCTGTTCCTAGGTTCGGTCCGCGCAGTGCTGGTGCCGGTCGTCACGATTCCGTTGTCGCTCGTCGGTACGGCTGCGTTGATGCTGGCATTCGGCTTTTCGTTGAACCTGCTGACGCTACTCGCCATGGTGCTGGCGATTGGCCTCGTGGTCGACGATGCCATCGTCGTCGTCGAGAACATTCACCGACACATCGAGGAAGGCTTGTCGCCGATCCGAGCATCGCTGCTCGGCGCCCGCGAGGTGATCCGACCGGTCATCGCGATGACGATTACGCTCGCGGCCGTGTACACGCCCATCGGTTTGATGGGTGGGCTCACGGGCGCGTTGTTCCGCGAGTTCGCGTTCACCCTTGCGGGCGCTGTCATTGTCTCGGGTGTGATCGCATTGACCCTGTCGCCCTTGATGAGCTCGTGGCTCTTGCTGCCCAAACAGCAGGAAGGACGCATGGCGATCGCCATCGAGCATGCGATGGAGCGTTTCACGCGCGTGTACTCGCGTCTGTTGCATCACACGCTCGCAGCGCGT
>CBJNAT010000899.1:0-1716 GCA_966434585.1 uncultured Gammaproteobacteria bacterium
CTGCTCGGCGGCGTGGACGTCGCTGAGCCTGCAGGCGCAAAGCAGGCGATCGACAATGTCGTGCAGCGCTTCGGCACTCTCGATGTGCTCGTCAACATCGCAGGCGGATTCGTGTGGCAGACGATCAAGGACGGCTCGGTTGCCGAGTGGGACGACATGTACCGCATGAACGTGCGTACGACGCTGTGCATGTCGCAGGCGGCCTTGCCACATCTACTTAAACGCGGGCACGGCGGACGCATCATCAATGTCGGTGCGAATGCAGCATCGAAGGCGGCCATGGGCATGGGGTCATATACCGCGGCGAAGTCGGGCGTACTGCGATTGACCGAGTCGCTCGCTGAAGAGGTGAAGAGCGCCGGCATCACAGTGAACGCGGTTCTGCCGAGCGTGATCGATACGCCGCGGAACCGTGCAGACATGCCGAACGAAGATTTCAAACAGTGGGTGTTGCCCTCGGCGCTCGCGCGCGTCATCGCGTTCCTCGCATCGGCAGAGGCTCAGGCGATCACCGGTGCGGGCGTCCCTGTCACCAATCACGGCAACGAGTGAGGTCCCTATGAGCGAGTTGCACTTCGAGACGGTGAGTACCCATCGCTGCTTCGACGGCACCATGGGGTTCTACAAGCATGCCTCGAGCGTGAACGCGTGCACGATGAAGTTCGCCGTGTATGTGCCGCCGCAAGCGGCACAGCGGCGAGTGCCTGTGTTGTATTACCTCGCAGGTCTCACGTGTACCGAAGAGACGTTCATGATCAAAGCCGGTGCGCAGCGCCTCGCGGCCGAGCTAGGCCTCATGCTCGTGGCGCCCGATACGAGCCCGCGAGGTGTGCCCTTGCCGGGCGACAGCGATCACTGGGACTTTGGCGTGGCGGCAGGCTTTTATCTCGATGCTACGCGAGCGCCGTGGTCGCAGCACTACCGCATGTATTCCTATGTGACGCGGGAGCTGCCGGCGCTGATCGATGCGCACTTTCCGGCCGATCGCGGGAGGCGCGGGATCTTCGGCCATTCCATGGGCGGACACGGTGCGTTGACGATCGGGCTCAAGAATCCCGGCAATCGCTATCGTTCCATTTCGGCATTCGCGCCGATCGTGGCGCCGAAGCAGGTGCCTTGGGGGCAGAAGGCGTTCAGCGGATACCTCGGCGAAGATCAGACGCAGTGGGATGATTACGACGCCACAGTGCTCATGCGTCGCGTGCGGGACGCCGCCAGCCGTGCACCGATTCTCGTGGATCAGGGCACAGCAGATACGTTTCTCGACGCACAGCTGAAGCCCGAGTTGCTCGAAGCCGCCGCGCGCGAATCCGGCTATCCGGTGATGCTGCGCCGTCATGACGGTTACGACCACGGCTACTACTTCATCTCGACCTTCATGGCCGATCACTTGCGGCACCATGCTCGCATCCTGAGCGCGTGACGCGCCGGACGGAGGACGTGTCGAGCGTCGAGCGCGGTCGCCCCGATCTGATCACAGGACCCATCGGTAGCACGCTGCTCGCGTTCGCGCTGCCGACGTTGGGAGCAAACGTCCTGCAATCGCTGAACGGCTCGATCAACGCGATCTGGGTCGGTCAGCTCCTTGGCGAGGCGGCACTCGCCGCGACTGCGAACGCAAATCTCATCATGTTCTTGCTCTTTGCCGGGGTGCTTGGTCTTGCCATGGCAGCGAGCATTCTCATCGGGCAAAGCGCCGGACAGGGCAATGTCGAT
>CBJNAT010000900.1:0-1716 GCA_966434585.1 uncultured Gammaproteobacteria bacterium
GCCGGCTCAAAGAGAGCCAAACCTCTTTGGGCCGACTGCTGACGCGCGAGGAGCGCTTCGATGTCACCGCCGCGGCGACGACCGAAGTGATCCGTCCGAGTTTGTTCGGCGTCGGCATCATCACGGCCGTGTATCTGCCGATCTTTGCCCTCACCGGCGTCGAGGGCAAGATGTTCCACCCGATGGCATTCACCGTCGTGCTTGCGCTCGCGAGCGCGATGGTGCTCTCGCTCACGTTCGTGCCGGCAGCCATCGCGCTGTTTCTGCGTAACCGCATCGCCGATCACGAGCATCGCTGGATGGGCGCTGCGCATACTCACTACGAATCCGTGCTGCGGTGGTCGCTCACGCATCGCCTGCCGGTGTTCATCGGCGCCGTCGTGTTGCTCGTCCTCGCTGGGCTGCTTGCGACTCGGCTCGGAACCGAGTTTCTGCCCAGCCTCGATGAAGGCGACGTTGCGATTCAGGCGCTGCGCATTCCCGGCACGAGTCTCAGCCAATCCGTCGCAATGCAGGAAGCGCTCGAGCAGCGGCTAGCGGCCGTTCCGGAAGTGCAGCGCGTGTTCAGTCGCATCGGCACCGCCGAGGTAGCGAACGATCCCATGCCGCCGTCGATCGCAGACGTGTTCGTGATGCTGAAGGCACGCGAGGACTGGCCCGATCCGCGCAAACCCAAGAACGCCCTCCTGGATGAGCTCGAAGCCACGGCACGCGTGCTGCCCGGCACGAACTACGAAATCACGCAGCCCATCCAGATGCGTACGAACGAGTTGCTGTCGGGCGTGCGTGCCGATGTCGCCATCAAAGTGTTCGGCGACGACCTCGGTGTGCTGACTCGCCTCGCGGAGCGAGTTGCAACGGCCACGGGACAGATCGACGGAGCTGTCGACGTGCGCGCGGAGCAAACCACGGGCTTGCCGATGCTCGTGATCACACCGGATCGCCGCGCACTCGCCCGCTACGGGCTCAACCCCGAGCAGGTGCAGGCGACCGTCAGCACTGCGATGGGCGGCACCGTAGCCGGTCAATTCATCGAAGGCGATCGTCGGTTCGACATCGTGGTGCGTTTACCCGAACGCTTGCGCTCCGACCCGCAACGCATCGGCGATCTGCCCGTGCCGTTACCGATCCACGCTGAGGCCGATGAATCCAGTCTGGATGCGAGCTGGGGCGGCGGTGTGCCTCGGTTCGTACCGCTGCGCGAAGTGGCCCGCATCACGGAAGTCACTGGACCGAATCAGGTGAATCGAGAGAACGGCAAGCGGCGCGTCGTCGTGACGGCAAACGTGCGAGGGCGTGACTTGGGCGGCTTCGTTGCCGAATTGCAGGAGCGGCTCGATCGTGAGGTTTCGATTCCGGCCGGTTATTGGGTCGCGTATGGCGGCATCTTCGAGCAACTCATCTCGGCGAGTCAGCGGCTGAGCATCGTCGTGCCGCTCGCGCTGCTCATCATCTTCGGCCTGTTGTTCACGGCGTTTGGCTCGATGCGCGATGCGCTCGCCATCTTCAGCGGCGTGCCGCTCGCGTTGACGGGCGGCGTGCTGGCGCTGTGGCTGCGTGACATTCCGCTATCGATTTCGGCGGGCGTGGGCTTCATCGCGCTGTCCGGTGTCGCGGTTCTCAATGGCCTCGTCATGGTTGCGTTCATACGCAAGCTGCGGGAGGACGGACAGACCCTCGATGAAGCCATCGTCTCAGGCGCAACGGCGCGGCTGC
>CBJNAT010000901.1:0-1715 GCA_966434585.1 uncultured Gammaproteobacteria bacterium
CATGGCTGACCTCAATTGTTGATGGTTTCTTTCACGAGCGGGGGAGTGTTCTTCGGCAGCACACGCGCCTGCGTCGCCTGCTCGAAGTCGTAGCCATAACTCAGCAACTTCGCCTCGGACCAGGCGCGACCGAAGAACGAGATCGCCACCGGCAGACCGTCCTTCGTCATGCCGGCAGGTACGATCAGGTCGGGAAAACCGGTCTCATTTGCAATGTTGGTAGCAGACTCCGCGCCACCACCGCCTGCGGGCGCCGGCTCGATCGGCCGCGCCGGTTGGGGCGAAGTCGGATACACGATTGCGTCGAGTTGATACTTGTCGAAAGTCGCCTCGACGGTCGCCTTGATCAGCGACAAGCCCTCGTTCTTCGCGGCGAGATAGAACGGGTCCTGCAAACCGGCCGTCGCTTCCGAGCGCTTCATCGCCTCGAGCCGCCAAGAATTGGTGTAGCCGGAACCGGGCGCTTCTGCTTTCGCGATGAGCTCCGTCAGTGTGTGTGGATATTCCGGCTTGAGCGTTGCGAGGTACTGATTGATCTGCGCCTTGAACTCGGGCGGGTTGATCGCTTGATAAATCGAGCCCTTACCCTTCACGACGTACTCGGGATACTTGAAGTCGATGACGGTGGCGCCGAGATCCTTGAGCGCGGCAATCGCGTCCTCCATGACGCGATCGGTCTCTTCGCTTTGCTTGAAGAAGTCGCGCGCTACGCCGATGCGTGCGCCTTTCAGCGCTCCGCGCTTCAGGAACTGCGTGTAATCGCTCTGCACATGGTCGGTGCTCGCGAGCGTGGCTTCGTCAGCACTATCCGGCCCAGCCATCACGCTCAACGAGGCAGCCACGTCATAGACGTTGCGAGCCATCGGTCCGCCCGTGTCGAAGCTCAACGCCAACGGCACGATACCGTCGCGACTCATCAAGCCGCGCGTCGGTTTCAGTCCCACAATGCCGTTCGCGGCTGATGGTCCACGGATCGAGCCACCGGTATCGGTGCCCAGTCCCAGCTGTGCATACGTAGCTGCAATGGCTGCACCCGTGCCGCCGCTCGAGCCTGCAGGACCTTTGGTGAGATCGTGCGGATTGAGCGTCTGCCCGCCCATCGAGCTGAAGCCGTTCGGCCCGCCCGCACCGGACGCAAACTCGCTCAGGTTCACCTTCGCGAGAATGATCGCACCCGCCGCGCGCAGCTTCTTCACTGTGAAGGCATCGTCTGGCGGAATGGAGCCCTTCAGCAGCAAGGAACCTGCGGTGGTGGGCATGTCGTACGTATCGAAGTTGTCCTTCAGCACCACAGGCACGCCATGCAGTGGCGATCGCGGCCCATTTGCCTTACGTTCGCGATCGAGCGCTTTCGCTTCGGCGAGCGCCTTGTCGTTCAGGTGGATCACTGCGTTGATCTTCGGCCCTTGCTTGTCGTAGGCCTTGATCCGAGCGAGATAGATCTGCACGAGCTTCTGCGACGTCAGCGAGCCGTTGTCCATCGCCGATTGCAGATCGGCGACATTGGCATTGGCGAGATCGATGGGTGCCGCTTGCGTGACTGAAGACGCACAAGCAAGGGCGCTCAAGACAACTGCCGCCAGGAGATTCGAACGACGCGATGCTTTCATGACCACGACGAAGTGCTGATGTGTCGTAGGTCTCAGACGGAGATGCGGTGCGGTGCCCCACCTTGTGCACCTCTCCCGGTTGCGTTCAATGCGCGGAGTTGCGTC
>CBJNAT010000902.1:0-1715 GCA_966434585.1 uncultured Gammaproteobacteria bacterium
GAACGAGGAGTACGTGGAGAAGCAGACGGGCGGCCGCGTGAAAGGCAAGACCGGTTCTCTCACGGGCTTGCCGATCATCGAGACGCAGGCCGGCGACGTGACTGCGTTCGTGCCGACGAACGTGATCTCGATCACCGACGGTCAGATCTTCCTGGAAGGTGACCTGTTCAACGCCGGTATGCGTCCTGCCATGAACGCCGGCATTTCGGTGTCGCGAGTGGGTGGTGCCGCGCAGACGGACATCATCAAGCGCTTGGGCGGCGGTATCCGTCTTGCCCTTGCTCAGTACCGCGAACTCGCCGCGTTCTCGCAGTTCGCTTCCGACCTCGATGATGCGACGCGTCGTCAGCTCGAGCGCGGCGAACGCGTGCAGGAGCTGATGAAGCAAAAGCAGTACAGCCCGATGTCGGTCGCGGAAATGGCGCTGTCGATCTATGCCGTGAACAACGGCTACATGGACAAAATCGCCAAGAACAAGATCGGCGCATTCGAAGCCGGTCTGCAGGCCTTTGCGAAGACCAGCTACAAGCAGGTCGTCGACGCCATCAACGCCGAGCCCGTGTTGAAGAAGCACGAAGCCAGCTTGAAGAAGATCTGCGACGAGTTCGTAGCGACGGGAACGTATTAATAGACCTGAGGCATGAGGCCTGAGGACGGGAGGCGAAGAGCCTTTCTGAGCCTCACGGCTGCAGCCTCAAGCCTCTAGCCTAGCGAAGCGAAACATGCCCGGCGTAAAAGAAATCCGCGTCAAGATTGCGAGCTTCAAGAGCACGCAAAAGATCACCAAAGCCATGCAGATGGTGGCGGCGAGCAAGATGCGTAAGGCGCAGGACCGCATGCGCGCGTCGCGTCCGTACGCGGACAAGATGCGCCGCACGATCGGTCACTTGCGCAAGGCGAATCCGGATTATCGTCATCCGTTCATGGTGGAGCGCGAGCCGAAGTCTGTCGGCTTCATCATCATCACGACCGACCGCGGTCTTGCCGGCGGATTGAACTTCAACCTGTTCAAAACCGCGCTCGCATCGATGCGCGACTGGCAGCAGCGTGGCGCCGAAGTGTCCATGTGCTTGATCGGCTCGAAGGGTGTGCAGTTCTTCCGCCGCTTAGGTAACGCCAAGATCCTCGCGACGGTCACGCACCTAGGCGATCTGCCGCACGTGAAGGATCTGATCGGCACCGTGGCCGTGATGCTGAGCCAGTATCGCGAAGGCAAGCTTGATCGTCTGTTTCTCGTCAACAACGTGTTCGTGAACACCATGACGCAGAAGCCGAACGTGCGTCAGCTCCTGCCTGTGGTGACCGAAGACGAAGACAAGCTGCAGAAGCTGTGGGACTACATCTATGAGCCTTCAGCGGCCGAGTTGCTCGATGGTTTCCTGATGCGCTACATCGAATCGCAGGTGTATCAGGGTGCCGTCGAGAACGTAGCCTGCGAAATGGCGGCACGTATGGTCGCGATGAAAGCCGCGACCGACAACGCAGGCAAGCTGATCGAAGAGCTGCAGCTCATCTACAACAAGGCCCGCCAAGCCGCGATCACGAAAGAGATCAGCGAAATCGTGGGCGGAGCCGCGGCGGTTTGACAGCAGTCTGTTAGCAACTAGTCAGCTAGTCGGCTAGCCAGAAGGGTTTGACGCGCGACGGTGTGCCTGCGCGCGTGAGCAGGTTTAGATCGAAAATCAGTTTGTGCGGAGGCACTTGTCTGGCTAGCA
>CBJNAT010000903.1:0-1714 GCA_966434585.1 uncultured Gammaproteobacteria bacterium
GCATTAGGCGTGAGGCGTGAGGCGTGAGGCGTGAGGCGTGAGGCGTGAGGCGTGAGCAGCATGTTCCGTTCGTCCTGAATGGTGTTTTGGCTCAATGCCTCACGCCTCAGGCCTCAGGCCCCCAGCTCCTCCAACGCCTCCCCCGTCACCCGAAACATCGTCCACTCCTTGAGCGGCTCCGCACCCAGCGCGCGATAGAAATCGATCGCACGCTGATTCCAATCGAGCACGGACCATTCGAAGCGCCCGCAGCCGCGACTCACAGCCAGCTTGGCTACGTGCCTCAGCAACGCAGCCCCATAGCCCCGCCCGCGACAGTCCGCACGCACGTACAGGTCCTCGAGATAGATGCCCGGGGCGCCGCGGAACGTCGAATAGTTGTGAAAGAAGAGTGCGAAACCGACCACTCGCGCATCGGCCTTGGCCAACACCACTTCCGCGTACGGCCGAGCACCGAACAAGTGCTCGCGCAGCGACGCTTCGGTCGCGACCACCTCATGCAACAGACGCTCGAACGTGGCGAGCTCACGGATCAGCTCAAAGATCACGGGCACATCGGCAGCCGTGGCAGGCTCTATATGGACAGGGGATGGAGTGGCCATTGGCGAACTCTCCGGGTGAGCGAGCGAGCTTGCACGGTTAAAGGAATTCAGCTTATGGTGAGCCTACCGCGCCGAACCGACAGTGCCTACAACTAAAAATTCTGAACCATGAGCGAGTCTGTCAAACTGCCGCTCAACGCGCTTCGAGCTTTCGAAGAAGTCGCTCGCCATTTGAGCTTCACGGCAGCGGCGCAATCGCTCAACGTCACGACGGCCGCCATCAGCTCGCATATCAAGTTGCTGGAGGAGTTCCTCGAGACACCGCTGTTCACACGTCACAGCCGCCAAGTGCGACTGACACCGCAAGGCGCGCGTCTGCTGCCGGGTGTGCGGCGCGGCTTCGATGAGCTCACGCGGGCGGTCGAAACATTGCGGCAACATCGCAGCAGTGGGCTGCTCAATATCAGTCTGCTCGGCTCGTTCCTGCAAAAGTGGCTGCTGCCGCGGCTCGGTGACTTCTATCAGAAGCACCCGGAAGTGGATCTGCGCTTCAGTGCGAGTCGCGATCTCGTGGATTTCAAGACCACCGACTTCCATGCCGCCGTGCGCTATGGACATGGTGCGTGGGCGGAATTGCAGGCCGAGAAGATGTTGGACGATTGGGTATTTCCCGTGACGAGCCCGGCGCTGCTCGCGAAGCTGGGCCCGATTCGCACACTCGGCGATCTCAACAAATATCCGCTGCTGCACAGCCCAACGGAACCGTGGACGGATTGGTTGCGGCGCGTGGGTGGCGATACGACACGCCTCGATCGCGGTCCCGTGCTCGATGATTCGGCATCGCTGTTGGCCGCCGCGGAGCAGGGCCATGGACTCGCGTTGGCGCGGTGGTCGTTAGTGGCTGGCGATCTCGCGGCGGGTCGTCTCGTGCGTCCTTCGGATCAAAGCGTGCGGCAGCGATCCGCGTATTACTTCGTGGCGCCGCCTGCGCATTTCGAGCTGCCGAAGGTCATCCGCTTTCGCGACTGGCTGCTCGAGTGTTGCCGGCAGTTCCCGCCGCCCGAGGGTGAGCGGTTGGAGCCGCAGGATTAGCTAGGCCGCTCTCGTACTTCCTGTACTCCGCGGCATTCGTGCGTCCTGCACATCAGACTCCGATCGCCCGTTTCAAAGTG
>CBJNAT010000904.1:0-1710 GCA_966434585.1 uncultured Gammaproteobacteria bacterium
GGCGCAGCGGCTCGGCAAAGCGAATGAACTGAATGGTGTCGCCCAACCCGTGATAGCAGCGGATGAGGACCCGCCGATTGGCGAGTTGTTGGCCCCGCCAGACGAATTGCTCATGGCGAGGTTGGCCCGCGCATTCCTCATTGCGCGCAAGCCGGTCCGCGAGCACGGCATCGCAGATCTGCCATGCGCCGTCGAAATCGCCGCGCAGCATCGCAGCCTTCCAGGGGTCGTTTGAGTCGGTCATTCTCGTACTCGTCCTGCAGGGCACTTGCCCTCAAGACAAGCGTAAGTGCCGAGCAACCATGTGTCCGATTTCACTGAACGTTTGAAGGCGGCCTAACGATCCCGTTTCTTGCACTGCGGGCCCGAATCCCATGACTGGGACGCACTCGCGAGTGTGATCCGTGCCGCGCCACGTGGGGTCGCAACCGTGATCGCCCGTGACGATCACTAGATCATCGGCCCGCAGCGACCGCGTGAGCTCCGGGAGCCGCCGATCGAACGCTTCCAGCGCTGCGGCATACCCGATGCAGTCGCGGCGATGGCCGTACAGCGTGTCGAAGTCGACGAGATTCACGAACAACAAGCCACCCTGATCCAGCGTTCCGACGCTCGCCAGCATGCTGTCGAAGATTGCATCGTTCGATGGCGCCGTTACTTCCTGCCCGGTCCCTTGGTGACAAAAGAGATCGCCGATCTTGCCGACCGAGATCACCTGGCGCCGTGCTCGTTGTGCACGGTCAAGTAACGTGGGCGCTGGCGGGGGCACGCCGTAGTCGTGGCGATTGGCGGTGCGCTGGTACCGACCGCTCTTGCCGATGAAGGGCCGGGCAATGACGCGCCCGATGCGCAAGGGATCGACGAGCCCGCGCGCGATCTCGCACACGCGGTACAAGCGCTCGAGCCCGAAGTGCTCCTCGTGCGCGGCGATCTGAAAGACGCTGTCGCCCGAGCTGTAGCAAATGGGCTTGCCCGTGCGCACGTGCTCATCACCGAGCTCATCGATGATCTGTGTGCCGGATGCATGACGGTCACCGAGGATGCCCGGCAGCTCGGCGCGGCGACAGAGCTCGGCGATGAGCTCCGGCGGGAAACACGGCTGTGTATTTGGGAAGTAGCCCCACTCGAAGGACACCGGAACTCCAGCGATTTCCCAGTGACCGGATTGCGAGTCCTTGCCGGTCGAGACTTCTGCAGCACAGCCGGTTAGTCCTTGCAGCACACCGCACTCGAGGCCTGGCGGCACACGACCAGTCGCCACGCGACATGCTTCGCCAAGTCCGAATGCCGCAAGATGCGGCAACTCGAGCGGACCTTCGCGCACGCCGCGTTTGTCCGCACGGCCTGCCGCGCACGCATCCGCAATGTGTCCGATCGTATCAGCGCCGGCATCGCCGTACTTCGCAGCATCGGGTGCACCGCCGACACCGACCGAATCGAGCACGATGAGGATGGCGCGCATGTCAGTAAACGGGCCGTGGGAACTGGGATCTGGGACCTAGGCCAGAAGTGGGGTTCTCTGCGTTCTTCCCCCACGCCCCAGGCCCTACGCCCCAGGCCCGCGCGTAGCGCCCAGTCATCTCCGCACAGAACTCCGCAAACTGCTCGGGATATTTCGGCGCGCTCGTGTGATGAGGCAGAAGGCCAAGATGCTCTGGCGTGAAGCAATACGTCACCGTGACATCGAAGGGTGCGAGTGCCTCCATTTGC
>CBJNAT010000905.1:0-1709 GCA_966434585.1 uncultured Gammaproteobacteria bacterium
TTCCATTCCGCAAGCCACGCCAGCTGGCGATGAGTTCTTGCGCAACCTGCTGTCACAAGCATTCGACAGCGAAGACAAGCCGGTGATCGAGGCTGCCTATGCGAACCTCGATGGCGATGAATTCTGGGCGCAGAAGCCTGTGTATCTGGGCGTGGACGCAGGAGGCACACGCGCGCGGCGAATGCTGCAGTCAATGATCGCCCGAGAAGCAACTCCATCATGACCACTCACACCGACCGTTCCTACCGCCGCATCGCCTGCGAAGAAGCGTTTCAGATCCCGGAGGCTCTGGAACTCCTGCATAAGATGTACGGTGGCATACCCAACGCGACGAGCGGTCCCATTGCGGGACCCGTAGTGCCTTTGCTGTTGGACATCGATGCCGCGCGCATTCGCAGCATGGACGAGGCCGGCATCGATATGCAGATCCTGTCGATCGTCGCGCCGGGCGTGCAGAACTTCGATGCGGCGACGGCGGTGACGATGGCACGTCTTGCCAACGACCGGTTGTCGGCAGCAGTGCGAGCGCACCCGGCGCGCTTTGCAGGTCTAGCCACGTTCGCACCGCAGGATCCCGCTGCGGCGGCCAAGGAACTCGAGCGCGCCATCGATTCACTGGGCCTGCACGGCGCGCTGGTCAACTCGCATACGCGGGGCGAATACCTCGACGATGAGAAATTCTGGCCGATCTTCGAAGCGGCCGAAGCGCTCGATGCCGCGTTGTACATTCATCCGCGCGAACCCTCGCCGGGAATGGCAACACCATTGGCGATGCCCGGTTTCATGATCGGCTGGGGTTACGCCGTGGAAGCCTCGACGCATGCCATGCGATTGATCTCGGCCGGCGTCTTCGATCGGTTCCCGCGATTGAAGATCGTGCTCGGTCACATGGGCGAAGGCATTCCCTTCATGCTCGAGCGCATCGACAACCGTTTCAAGTTCGAAACGAAAGTCTTCGCACGCACGAAGAAGCTGGAGCGACTGCCGGGCGAATATTTCCGAGAGAACTTCTACGTCACGACGAGCGGCATGAACTTCCGCGCGCCGCTCATGGCGACGATCGAGACGCTCGGCGTCGAGCGCGTGTTGTTCGCGGTGGACTATCCGTTCGAAGACCAGCGCACCTGTGTCGACGCAATGGAGGGCATGCCCTTGGGGGCAGCAGCGAAGCAAGCCCTCTTCGAAGGCAACGCCCGCTCGGTGTTTCGGTTGAAGTGAGTCAACCCACCGCAAGCTCAGCGTCGATGAAGCGCAGCCGTCGACGCATCTCGCGCATGGCGGCCAGCGTTTCCTGCGTCAATCGTTGCAGCTCATCGCGCCGTGCCTCCTGCCACTGCTCGCGGGCTTTGCGCCACTGATCGAGTGTGCTCTTCAAGTTCGCGTACTCGGCAGCGAGATGCTCGCGAAGCCGTGCGAGCTGAGCCTTGGGCAGGAGATGCTCGTAGCGCAGCAGTTTTTGTTCGAGGACTCTGAACTGATGCTCCAGCCTGGCGTGCTGGATACGCACATCAGGTACGCGACGCAGGTTGCGCGCGAGCCCCACTTTGGACAGCGAAAAGATCAGCCACTTCGTGGGGTCCCACTGCCACCAGCGCACGCCGTTCCGGTAGTCGGACGGGAACCGGTGGTGGAAGTTGTGGTAGCCCTCGCCGAAGGTCAGCAGGGCCAGGTACCGGTTGTCGCGGGCCGACACGGTGAGGTCGTAGGGG
>CBJNAT010000906.1:0-1706 GCA_966434585.1 uncultured Gammaproteobacteria bacterium
GTGCCCTCGCACTCGGGGCAGCCACGATGGCCGAGGTATTTCGACAGCTCCTCCCGCACGGCGATGGACTCCGTCTCGCGATAGCGGCGTTCAAGATTGGGAATCACGCCTTCCCAGGCGTGTGCGCGTTTACTCGTGCCGCCTTTCGCATTCACATATCGAAACTCGATGCGCTCATCCCCGCTGCCGTACAGGATGACCTTCTGATGTCGTTCCGACAGCTCGTTCCACGGTGTCTCGATGTCGAATTTGTAATGCTTCGCCAGCGCTTGAATGATCTGGAAGTAATACGCGTTGCGGCGATCCCAGCCGCGAATGGCGCCGCCGGCCAGCGAGAGCTGCGGGTGATGGATGACGCGCGCCGGATCGAAGAACTCCTGTGCACCGATTCCAGAACACACCGGGCATGCGCCCGCTGGGCTGTTGAAAGAGAATAGCTTCGGCTCCAGCTCAGCGAGGCTGTAGCCGCATTGCGTGCACGCGAACTTGTCGGAGAAGACGATGTCCGCGGGCGGCGCGTCACCCATGAATGCGACGACGGCCACGCCATCCGACAAACGCAACGCGGTCTCGAAACTCTCGGCCAAGCGTTGCCCAATGTCCGGCCGCACCTTGATGCGATCGATCACGGCTTCGACCGTGTGCTTGCGTTTCGCATCGAGCTTCGGCGGTGGATCGACTTCCATCACGACGCCATCGATGCGGGCACGCACGAACCCCTGTGCACGCAATTGGTCGATAATCTGTCCATGCTCGCCCTTGCGACCTTGCACCATGGGCGCGAGCAGCATGATGGCGGTGCCTTCCGGTAACCGCAGCACCTGGTCCACCATCTGGCTGACCGTTTGTGCCGAGAGGTCGACGCCGTGGTCCGGGCAGCGCGGAATACCGGCACGCGCATACAGCAGACGCAGGTGATCGTAGATCTCGGTCACCGTGCCGACGGTGGAGCGCGGGTTGTGCGAGGTCGACTTCTGCTCGATCGCGATCGCGGGCGACAAACCCTCGATGGACTCCACGTCGGGCTTTTCCATCACGGACAGGAATTGTCGTGCGTATGCCGACAGCGACTCGACGTAGCGCCGTTGGCCTTCGGCGTAGATCGTGTCGAACGCAAGGGAAGACTTCCCCGAGCCCGAGAGGCCCGTGAAGACGATCAGCCGGTCGCGCGGCAGCTCGAGATCGATGTTGCGCAGGTTGTGTGTGCGTGCGCCGCGAATGCGGATGACGGACATGAGCTCGAGATGGGGACGCCCTGCAAATGGGCAACGCACGACTGTGCCCCAGCCACTGAGCGCGGAGCAAGTTCGCGGAACGGTGCGCATCGGGACTGTCGAGAGCGGGCGCACTGGTAAGATGCCGCCCCTCGCCGCCGCGCTCCCCCTGATACTTCGATGATCCCTGCTGCCTTGAGCGGTACCGAACGCCGCACTGTTGCTGCCCTCGCAGCGATTTACTCGACCCGCATGCTGGGGCTTTTCCTGCTCCTGCCTGTGCTGGCGTTGTATGCGGCGGGATTGCCGGATGCGACGCCGGCGCTGATCGGGTTTGCCATGGGCTCGTATGGCCTCACCCAGGCCCTCCTGCAGGTGCCGTTCGGCATGTGGTCGGATCGTTACCCGCGAAAGCTCGTGATCACCGCGGGGCTCGCGATCTTTGCGATTGGCTCGCTGGTAGGCGTGTACGCGCACACGGTCTTCGAGCTC
>CBJNAT010000907.1:0-1704 GCA_966434585.1 uncultured Gammaproteobacteria bacterium
TACCTGGCCATCTGGAGTGAGCCGGGGGGGTCCGGGCTCATCAGGCGGGGTCCGGCGGCTGGCGCCGGAGGTGGCGTATTAGAGCCGTGGCCGTCGGTGCCGTCAAGGAATCAGGACGGCACGGGGGCGGCTGTCCGCAACGAGCTGCGCCGCCGATCGCGAGCGGTTGCGGCCAGGCGCCATCCATCGTGGTCGGAAGCGCCTAGCACCTTGGATTCACGGACTTCCGCGTGCCGGTGCGTTTGTTGCACTTCCCTTCTGCAACTTTGCGCGCAGCGAGGCGTTCCTCTTGCCTACCCCGGGACGTCCGCACAGAACCTGCCGCGAACAGGAGGGCTATGAATACATTGGAGCGGGCCGTGCCGGTCATGTCGTCCGGCCACGGCTTAGAGCGCGCCTATGAGCGTGTTCGAGCCACGACCCTGAAGATTTGCGAGCCACTCGAGGCCGAGGACTACGTCGTGCAGAGCATGCCCGACGTCAGCCCCGCGAAGTGGCATCTCGCACACACCACGTGGTTCTACGAGGCATTCATATTGAAACCGCACGTCGCGGACTATCGGCTGTTCGACGAGCGCTTTCACTATCTCTTCAATTCCTACTATCAGACTGTTGGCCCCATGCATGAGCGCCCCGCACGCGGGCTGCTGTCGCGGCCGACCGTTGCCGAAGTACGCAGCTATCGTGCGTATGTCGACGAGCAGATGACGGCGCTGCTCGCCAGCAGGAACGACTCGACGCTGCGCTCGCTCGTTATGCTGGGGTTGAATCACGAGCAGCAACATCAGGAGCTGATGTTCACGGACTTGAAGCATGTCTTCTCCGTGAATCCATTGCAGCCCGCCTATCGCGAAGCTGCGTTACCACGCTCGCTCGGCGCCTCGCCGCCGCTGCTGTTTCGTTCACTCGCCGGCGGCAGTGCTCACATCGGTCACGGCAACCAAAGCTTCTGCTTCGACAACGAAACCCCGCGACACCGCGTGTGGTTGGAGCCCTTCGCGATTGCCAATCGACTCATCACCCATGCGGAGTACCTCGAGTTCGTGCGCGACGGTGGTTACGACCGAGCGGAGCTGTGGCTGTCGGACGGGTGGACGACCGCGCAAGAAGAAGACTGGCGTCGTCCGCTCTACTGGTCCGCCGAACTCGACGCGGAGTTCTCGCTGTACGGACTCATCGGGCTGGACCCGCACACACCCGTCAGTCACTTGAGCTTCTATGAGGCCGATGCCTTCGCACGTTGGGCGGGGGCTCGCCTACCGACCGAAGCGGAGTGGGAAGCGGCCGCCAGCGATGCGGCCGTGCAAGGCAATCTCCTCGACAGCGATCGACTGCATCCGCAACGTTCGTCGTCGCAGACAGGTCTTCAACAATTGTTCGGCGATGTGTGGGAGTGGACCTCCTCCGCATATCAGCCCTACCCCGGCTATCGCCCACTGCCTGGCTCGCTCGGCGAATACAACGGCAAGTTCATGTGCAACCAGCTCGTCCTGCGCGGCGGCAGCTGCGTCACGCCCGCGGATCACATCCGTGCGAGCTACCGAAACTTTTTCTATCCACACGCGCGCTGGCAGTTCAGCGGCCTGCGACTCGCGCGCGATCTTTGAGACTTTAGGAGCATCGAATGGCACGACTGTCGAAGGCAGCGCTCACATCCTCATCACATCCCAAATCTTCTCTACGGCTGAGCGAAGAAGTGCTCGC
>CBJNAT010000908.1:0-1703 GCA_966434585.1 uncultured Gammaproteobacteria bacterium
GCCGCGAGAACCAGACTCCAGGTGTTCTTATTCATGTTTCAGGTGTCCTGTGTGATGGCTGTTTCGACGTGGTCAGTAGGCTGTGATCTGAGGCTCGGCAGCGCGTGTATGGGAGCTACGAGATGTGCTGTTTCGCTCTGGGCGTGCAGATCACAGTCCACTGACCACGATGAGACTCAGTGCATGCGTAGTCGTCGCGCTTCGATGAACACCCATCGACGGCGCTGTTGCGCGCGCTGACTCCAGCGACTCGGATCGAGCACGGCGGTGTGCACGAGATTGCGTGGCATCCAGCTCGAGACCGGTTGCAGCTGCAGCTCCGGTGTTGCCGGTACGCTGTTCGTCTCTTGCGGGTGATTGAGCTTGCGCATGACGTTCTCCTTCGAGGGATCGCGGCGTGAACCGCGATCCCATGGGGATGACTACTTCTTGGGCGTGGGATCCACGACGTGGACGATGCGTGCACCGACGATGCGCTCGCACGTGCCCTTCGGGACGTAGATCCAGGCTTCGGGACTGTTGTCGACGGTGACGTGGCCATGGCATGCATTCGTGCTCGTGGCGCAGTCGTTCTTGCCGGCCTTGATCACGCCGGCACACTGCTCTTTGTGGTCATCGGCCAAAGCGACCGACGCAGTGGATGCGGCACCCATGGCGAGCAAGCTCGTCATCGCGGCGCGCAGGAAGGTGTTGTTGCTCATCGAAGATCTCCTGGTCGTTGGCGTTGAGCGCTGCAGCTCGTGCAGTCGCGTGATTCGGTCTACGCGGGAGGAATTGCACGGGGTGTGCCAGCGCGCGGAAAGGCAGGAAAACAGCGGAAAACGTGGGGTTTACGGCTCGAGGGGCAGTGCGCGCCGCAACAGGCCGCGTGGTGGCCCGCGAGGGATTGCGGCTGCCCGCAGCCACTACAGGAACGAGGCTCGAAGAGCCTGCGTGTGTTCTTACGTTCGTGCTGAGCCTGTCGCAGCACTCTGGTCTTCGCTCCTCGCACCGCGAGCACGTAACACCCCGTATGTCGCACCTCTATCGGCTGAGCCCCGCGCGAACCTAGACTGCTCTGCGCCATGAGTCGTGCTGTGGGGGATGAACGTGAGTACGACCACTGTTCCCGGACGTGAAGAGCCGAAGAGCGATCCGAACGAGCTGCCGTTCTGCGCGCCCTGTCGTGAGTTGTCGATCGACGCACCGCTGCGCTGGCTGCGGCTTGGGTGGCGAGACCTGCGAGCTGCGCCCCTGCAGAGTTTGTTTTATGGCGTGCTGCTAACCGCCTTGAGCGCCGCCATCGCGATCGGCAGCCTCGAGCTCGGTTTGATGGCGTTATATCTCGGGCTTGCGAGCGGGTTCGTGTTCATCGGCCCGTTTCTCGCGATGGGCCTGTACTCGACCAGCTATCAACTCGGCATCGGCCGCAAACCGACGCTCAGCTATAGCTTGCAAGAAGGTCGCGCGCATCTGCCGGGCACGCGACATCCTGCTCGCGGTCGACAATACTTTCCTAACGCCCTATTACCAGCGTCCGCTCGAGCTCGGCGCCGATCTGGTCGTCCATTCCACGACCAAGTATCTCAATGGCCACTCCGACGTTTTCGTTGGGGCGGTCTGCGGGGTAGATCCGGAGCTGCGGAGCCGGCTTGCATTTCTCCAAAATGCGATGGGTGGAGTGCCGTCGCCCATCGACTCGTTTCTCGTTCTGCGCGGCACCA
>CBJNAT010000909.1:0-1699 GCA_966434585.1 uncultured Gammaproteobacteria bacterium
GCCGAAGCGTTGTTGCGCTGGCGGCTGCCCGGCTTCGGCGATATCTCGCCATCGCAGTTCATCCCGCTGGCGGAAGAGTCCAACCTGATCCTCGGTATCGGCGAGTGGGTGCTGAATCGCGTGTGCTCGGACTATCGCCGCTGGACCGAGCGCATCCAGAATCCCGGACGCATCTCAATCAATCTCTCGCTCAAGCAACTGCGACAGGCGAGCTTCATCACCCGCTGCAAGTCGGTGTTCCGCCGTCACGAAGTCTCCCCCTCCTGCTTCGAGCTGGAAATCACGGAGACCACACTGATGGTGGACCCGAAACGCACGGTGAAGCTCTTGAACGAGCTGCACGCCATGGGACTACACCTCTCCATCGACGACTTTGGAACCGGGTATTCGTCATTGAGCGCTCTTCAGCAGTTCCCCATCGGGACGCTGAAAATCGATCAATCTTTCGTGCGCGATGCGGCGATCGATTCAGGAGATGCGACGATCGTGCGCACGATCATCGACATGGGTCGCAGTCTCCACGTCGAGGTCATCGCTGAAGGCGTCGAAACCGAAGAGCAGATGCACTTCCTGCGTAAGAACGGCTGCCAGTTCGCGCAGGGTCGCCTATTTGGGGATGCGATGGGCGGCGATGAATTCCTCGAGCTGCTGATCGCGCAAAGCAAGAGTGGGCGCTCGAACGTCAGCGAATTGTTTGGCTAAAGGCGCGCCACGTGCAGGCGTGAGGCGTGAGGGAGGTTAAGCTAGCCGCCCTTCTCCTACCTCAAGCCTCAGGCCTCAAGCCTCAAGCCTGTCCATGCTCTCCTTCGACCACCTCTCGCTCCGCCGCGGCACTCGGCTGCTTCTCGATGACGTCAGCTTCACGATTCATCGGGGCGAAAAGGTCGGCCTGATCGGTGCCAATGGCACGGGCAAGTCGAGCCTGCTGGCGCTGATTCGGGGCGAGCTGCATGCCGATGCGGGCGACTTCTCGATGCCAGCACGCCTGAGCATCGCTCACGTCGCGCAAGAGCTTCCCGCGAGCGAACGAGCAGCGATCGAGTTTGTGCTGGATGGCGACAGGGAATTGCGCACCATTGAAGCAGAGCTCGCCGAGGCGGAAGCGGCAGACGAGGGCACGCGCGTTGCGGAGCTGCATGCGCGGTATGCAAACATCGGCGGCTACGACGCACGCAGCCGCGCCGCACGCTTGATGCGCGGGCTCGGTTTCGAGCCGAATGATGAAACACGCGCACTCAGTTCGTTCTCCGGCGGCTGGCGCGTACGCATCAATCTCGCCCAGGCGTTGATGTGCCGCTCGGATCTGCTGCTCCTCGATGAGCCCACCAACCACCTCGATCTCGATGCGGTGTTGTGGCTCGAGCGCTGGCTGCTCGAGTATCAGGGCACGCTCATCGTGATTGCGCATGATCGCGACTTCCTGGATCGCGTTGCCAACCGCATCGTGCACCTCGATCACAGCAAGGCAACGCTCTACACCGGCAACTACAGCGACTTCGAACTGCAGCGCACTGCGCAACTGGCTCAGCAGACGGCACTGTACGAACGACAGCAGCGCGAGATCGAACACATGACGGCGTTCGTCGAGCGCTTCCGGGCGAAGGCGAGCAAGGCCAGGCAGGCGCAAAGCCGGTTGAAGGCACTCGAGCGGATGGAGCGTATCGCCCCAGCCCATGTGGATTCGCCGTTCGAGTTCTCG
>CBJNAT010000910.1:0-1681 GCA_966434585.1 uncultured Gammaproteobacteria bacterium
GCCGCCGACTACGACGCGAATGTGCTCGACACCCTTCTCGCGCAACATGTCAACCATGTAGGCGAAGTACTCGTTGTGGCCCCCTTGGTACGACGAGACGGCAATGCCGTCGGCATCTTCCTGAATGGCGGCGCGCACGATGTCGGCAACGCTGCGGTTGTGCCCCAGGTGCACGACTTCTGCACCGTGTGCCTGCAGCAGGCGGCGAATCATATTGATCGCCGCATCATGACCATCGAACAACGATGCGGCACTGACGAAGCGCACCGGGTGCTGCGTGGCGGGTGCGGCGTTGTCCAGCGTATTGGCGGATCGCGCGGGGCTGCTCATCGACGCTCCATGAAAGAGGATGGGAAGGCTGTAGAACTACCTACGAGTAGGTTAGTTTACTCGTTAGTAACATCGCGAGTAAAGTAGCATCCAGCTGCAATCCCGAGTGCAGATCGCATGTGACATCCCCCACTCGGCGTCGATCGTGGAGTTTTTCTGTGGCCAGTCGGCAATCACGCAAACCTGCCCTATCCAATGCTGCACTTGCATCCCCCTGGGGCTCTGCCGACGAACGTGCCGTCAATCGCGAGCGTAAGCGCGATGCCGTGATCCTTGCTGCGGCGCGTGCTTTCCGGGAGCGCGGCTACCACAACACTTCGCTGGACGATATTGCAGCGCTGCTGAACGTCACCAAGCCGACGATCTATCACTACGTTGCGAACAAGGAACAGCTCCTGTTCGAGTGCTTCCGTGCAGGACTCGATCAAATCATGGTGGCGTTCGAAGAGAACGAGACTGCGAAGCTCACCGGCAGAGAGCGCCTGCTGCAGCTGATGGCTCGCTATGCGCAGGCGATCACGTCCGACTTCGGCTGGTGCATGGTGCGCGCCGAGGACCAGGATCTGAGTCCGGAGATGAGCAAGCAAGTGAAGGCACTCAAACAGAAGATCGACCGCGGCATGCGCGCCTTCATCGCCGAAGGTATCCGCGACGGTTCCATTCGTGAATGCGATCCGAAGATGACCGCATTCGCGATTGCGGGCGCCATGAACTGGGTAGCGCACTGGTATCGCCACGACGAGTCGTTATCGCACGAGGAGATTGCGCGTCGATTCATAGAGCTGTTCGATCAGGGGCTGCAGCCGCGCGGCTGACCCACGCGGCCGTTTTCAGTTTCTGGCGGCAACCCCGCGTCTACTTCTCGTAACGAGCCGCAATGAGCGCGCCCCGTGCAGTGGCGGTCACCGGATCCTGAGCAACGCGGATATCCGCCACATCGAACGGCAGCGGACGCTTCTTCAGCGAGGCAGCGAAGAGCTCGCGAAAGCCCTTGGGACTCGCCGTGCCGCCGGCGAGGATGATCGGCAGCGGCCGATCCATACGCGGACGCTTCTCGGCGCGCGTGACGGCTGAGTGCAGCGCTTCGACCAGCGATTCCACCAAGTCCTCGTAGTAGATATGCAATGCCTTCTCGAGTTTGTCGCTCGGCTCGCGTGTGAGATCGAGCGATTCCTGCTTGATAGCTTTCACCCGTGTTGCGGGCTCATTCACCACCCCGCCCGCCGCGCTGGCCTGGGCGAACGCTTAGCCTCTCACGGCGGTAGCTGCCGGCGGGCACCGCCACTCGCGGTCGATGCCGGGCACGAGGGGCCGCGAGATAGGAGCCAGTCTCGTTGGCACGCCGATTGCA
>CBJNAT010000911.1:0-1680 GCA_966434585.1 uncultured Gammaproteobacteria bacterium
TTTGTCGATGTGCGAGATCTGCTCAATCGAAGCAGCATCCCGTTCTTCACGGCTCTGGTGGCTTGGGGCTGTTTCTGGGTGGCATTCATGCTCGCTACGCAGACGTGGCGCCATGGCGTGCCGATGCATGGCCTGGGCGTCGTGAAGTCCACCATCGCGCGGCTCATCGAGTTTCCGGATCTCATTCGCGAAGTTGCGCTGCCCTGGGCCGCTACGATGCCGCTCCTCAGTGCGGGATTGCTGCTACTTCTTGCCGTGGCATTCTTCGCGGCCGTCGCCGAGCAGCCGCCGCGTCGGTCAGCAGATCGAGTGCTGCTGATCGTGTTGCTCTGCATGATCTTGCTGGCGAGCAGCGGCATCACGCCGCGCCCCGAAACACGCTACCTGTTCGCGGCCTATCCGGTTGCGCTCATCGTGTGCGTCGCGACGCTATTTCGATTGGTGGGCAGCTTGGGGATTGCGCAGGGCGCAATCGTCTCCACGGCACTCGCGGCCGCGCTGTTCGTTGCTGCCGATGACTTTCATTTGCAGCATCTGGTGCAGATCGACAGCCCTAAGTTCAACTTCCGCCGAGGCATGAAGCCAGCCTTGCAGACGCATTACTACCCGCGGTGGGACTTGCACGCGATCGCAAGAGAAGTGAAGGCTCAACGACGCGTCGATGATGTCGTGATCTCAAATGTCGTCGGCTTGGACATCTACTATCCCGGGATCAACTTCACTTTTATCGATGAGGCTAATCGCAACAAGCTCTACGACTGGTCCTGTCAACAGGGGACGATCGAGCGCTGGGGTGGCTACCCGCTGCTGTACCGTGTCGCATCGATCGGACAACAAGTCGAGAGCGCGCCCGGTGTGTTGCTGGTCATCGATGCGAAGCGCTACGGGCTGCTCGAGGACGAGTTCAAGGCGTGGACGCCACGGTTGTTGTGGCGAAGCGCCGATAAGAACGTGTTACTGGTGCGATTCGAGGGATCGCGGCACTAATCGTTGACGAAAGACCGGAGCGTGCTGGCGGAGGGCACAGAGCCGATCAACAAGCGTCTAGCACGCGTTGTGCCGCACGATGAGGGAATTCATTGCAGTGCGTACCATGTGCCGCGTCCTGCACCATGACGCGTAAGATGACCCTTTTCGGTGAGGGCGGTGACATGATCCTTGACCGTATTGCGGCTAATGCCAGTGATCTTGGAGAGATCAGCAATCGTCACGCGACCCCGTTCACGGCAAAGTTCAAGAATCTGCACTGACAGTTCCGGCAGATCGCCAATCAGAATGCGTTCGCGCTCGATCTTCTTTTCCAGCCGGTCTTTTTGCTGCTTGAGAACGGTCAGGAAGTAAAGCACCCACGGCTGCCAGTCCGGTTTGTCGCTGCGGATTTTTCCTTGCGTGCGACGCAGGGCAAGGTAGTAAGCCTCCTTGCTGTGCTCGATCACGCTTTCAAGAGAACTGTACGGCACATAGCTATACCCTGCGCGAAGTAGAAGGAGTGTTGTCAAGATGCGCGACAGGCGGCCATTGCCATCCTGAAATGGATGGACGGCAAGAAACACCACGATGAAGACGGCGATGCAAAGAAGCGGATGAAGCTCCTTCGTGAGCAGCGTGGTCTGCGTCCACGTCACCAGCTCGGCCATCAGGCGCGGCGTGTCGAAGGGCGTGGCGGTCGCGAACACGACG
>CBJNAT010000912.1:0-1679 GCA_966434585.1 uncultured Gammaproteobacteria bacterium
CTGTACGTTTACAACTCGAATGCGCTCGCCACGACGCCGAACCAGTCGAAGGTGCGGGCTGGGCTGGCGCGGGAGGATCTGTTCACGGTCGTACATGATCAGGTGATGACGGACACAGCGCGGTATGCGGACATCGTGTTGCCCGCGACGACGCAGGTCGAGCAGGAAGACATCATGTTTTCCTGGGGGCACTTCTATCTCTCGTACAACAACAAGGCGATCGAACCGCTCGGCGAGGCGGTACCGAATACCGAACTGATGCGCCGGCTGGCGAGAGGGATGGGATTCGACGATCCGTGCTTCTTTCGCTCGGATGAGGAGCTCATCCGCGACTCGATGCTCTGGGACAGTCCGGCGCTGCAGGGCATTACGCTCGAGCTGCTGAAGGAGAAAGGGTACGCCCGACTGAATCTGCCATCGCCGGATGACTATGCGCCGCATGCCGAGGGCAACTTCCTGACGCCCTCCGGCAAGTGCGAGTTCAAGGCGTCCCTAGCAGCAGGTGGCAACTTCGTGCTGCCGCTGTTTCGCCAAGGCTATGACGGTCAACAATCAGGCGAGCCGCTCGATCCTTTGCCGAACTACATACCCCCCCAGGAATCGACACTCTCCAGATCCGACCTGGCGCAGCGCTATCCGCTCAGTCTCATCTCACCGAAGAGTCACGCCTTCTTGAGCTCAACTTACGGCAATCTCGAACAGCAACTGCGTAACGCCGGCGAGCAGACGCTCTATATCCATCCGCGGGACGCCGCAGCACATGGCGTCCACAGCGGCCAGCGCGCGCGCGTGAGAAACGACAGAGGGTCCATGGTGGCCTTGATTCAAATCACAGAGGACGTGTTGCAAGGTGTCGTCGTCGCGCCCGTTGGTTATTGGCGCTCGAAAGGATCGTCCGAGGGCACCGTGCATGCGCTGACCTCGTCCCGTTACTCGGACATGGGTCGCGCACCGACGTTCTCGGATGTCGCGGTCACCGTGGAGCCGCTTTGACCCTGCATGCCAGGCTGACTCAGCCAATGCGGATACGCCTGTGAAGCTACCGGGTGATCGCGGCAACCCGTTGTGCGTGGCGGTCGTCGGGGCCGGTCCGAGTGGCTTTTACGCGTGCGAAGCGCTGTTGCGTTCGCAGCTCGAAGTCACGGTCGATTTGTATGAGAGGCTTCCGGCTCCATACGGACTCGTTCGCTATGGCGTTGCCCCCGATCATCCCCAGCTCAAGAGCGTCATCCGCGTTTTCGAGCGCATCGCCACGACGCCGGGGCTGCGATTTCACGGCAATGTGCATGTTGGGCGTGATGTCACGCTCGATGAACTCGCGGAGTGTTATCACGCGGTTATTCTGGCGAGCGGTCTCGACCGCCCCGAGGCGCTTCATATTCCCGGTGAGCATTTGCCTGGTAGTCATTCCGCGCATTCGTTCGTCGGTTGGTACAACGGCCATCCTGACTACCGCGACTGCGTGTTCGATCTCACCGGCGAAGCGGCAGTCATCATCGGGCAAGGCAATGTTGCGCTCGATGTCGCCCGGATCCTGGCGAAGTCGGTCGATGAACTGCGCGCCACGGATATTTCCACGCATGCGCTCGAGCAACTCGCCATGAGCCGAATTCGTGACATCTATGTTGTTGGGCGAAGGGGGCCTGCGCAAGCCAAGTTCACACCCAAAGAGCTGCGCG
>CBJNAT010000913.1:0-1676 GCA_966434585.1 uncultured Gammaproteobacteria bacterium
GCCTGCCTGCCTCAAGCATGGGCCGCAGGCTCGATCTTCATGTTGTTGCAAGCAAGTCTTGGCCTGCAAATCGATGGCCACAACAAGGAAGTACACATCCATAGGCCCACGCTGCCGATGGACATCGACTCATTGAAGATACGTCAGCTCGCCGTGGGTGACGGCCAGATCGACCTCGAGTTCCATCGCCTCTGGGCCAACGTGGTCGTCGTTCCCTCCAGGCACACCGACAGCAGCATCAAGGTGCTCTCGTATCTTTGAAATGCTGCTGATGCGCATCGAGAGCGTCCCCTCTCCCGGTTGCGGGAGAGGGACAGGGCGAGGGTATCTCTGGTGAGGTTACTACGAACGGAGTAGCTCAGCGTCTTGTCGATCACGCCCCGCCCATGCTCTTCATCACTCCTTGAAACAGAATGATCGCACGGTCGTGCGCCGTGGGCATGGGCCGCCGGCCGGGGGAACGATCGATCACTTGCTGCTGTGCTTCGATCATCACCTTGTCTTCGGCGAAGGCTTGATGCGCAACGCCGATCAGTTTGTCCGCCATCGCCTCCGCGCGATCGCCCGCGAGCGGACCCCATGAGAAGAAGTAGCGCGATGTCTTCTCGGTCAATGGCGTGACTGCCTGGCAGGAGAACGTCTCCTGCAATGGTTCGCTCATAGGGGCTTGGCCCCCGTTTCGAGCTGCGGTGCCGGGAGCGTACGTCTTGCTGCCGAGCAGCAGCACGCCAGGAACGAGGAAGTCATAGTAGGACCACAGATCCGCCGGCGAGGGCTCACGGTAACCGGCAGCGTTTTCAATCCAGCGCTGCACGCGCACCCCTCGTTCGAGCTTCGTGATCTCCGGTCGCGTGTGTGCCCACTGCAAATCGGAGCCGAACGAATTCCGGTGTACGAAAGAGAGGTGTGAGAAGTCGAGCAAGTTGTCGTTGATGAGCTGATGACTCGCCTCATAGTCGAGCTGGCCCGTGCGCAAGACCCACTTGGGATCGTCTAGCCCCACCGCATTGGGTATTAGCGCGGGATCGGCGAGCGCGGGCTCGCCCATCCAGATCCACACCCAGCTATGCCGCTCGACGACGGGATAGCTATGCACGCGGGCGCGCTCCGGAATGGGCTGTTGGAGGCCGGGTATTTCGATGCACTTGCCCGTCGAGGCGAACTTGAGGCCGTGGTACATGCAGCGCAAGTCATCGCCTTCGCGACAGCCTTTTGAGAGCGGTGCGAGACGGTGCACGCAGCGATCCTCCAGCGCCACCAGATCGCCATTGCCCTTGCGATAGAAGACGACAGGCTCATCGAGCAAGGTCATCGGCATGAGCTCGTCGGCCTTGAAGTCGAACGTCCAACCGGCGACATACCACGCGTTGCGCACGAACATGAGCTGCCCCTGATGTCAGGTCACCGAGTGCCACAAAATGCGCGGGCGTGTCGGGCAGTGCAATCGGGCAGCGTTCATGAGCGTCATCGACGCCACTCATGAGCCCGCGTCATTCGATATGCAAGGCAGGATTGCGATAGAACACTTCGCGGATGAACGAGCGCAGCCAGGCGTTGAACGGATCAGCGTCGAAGCGCCGATGCCAGTACTGATAAACCTCGATGGTCGGGAGCTCGAAGGATGCAGCGACGATCTTGATCGCCGCCCGCTTTAGATAGGTATCGGCGAGCAGGCG
>CBJNAT010000914.1:0-1669 GCA_966434585.1 uncultured Gammaproteobacteria bacterium
CGAAGCTGTTGCTGCTGGATGAAATCGCGGGGGGGCTCACCGAGATGGAAGTGAGCGAGCTGGTGCAGCTCATCGCCGAGCTGAAGCAGAGCGTTGCGATGATCTGGATAGAACACGTCGCGCACGCCTTGCTCGCGGTGGCGGACCGCATGCTCGCGTTGGATTTCGGCGCTTGCGTCGCGCTGGGCGAGTCGGCGCGGGTGATGAACGATGCCCGTGTGCAGGAAATCTATTTCGGAGTCGAGCCCGATGCCGTTGCTGTCGGTTGAAGCGCTCGATGTCTTCTATGGCGATTTCCAGGCGCTGCACGGCGTCTCACTCGCCGTGGAAGAAGGTCAAGTGGTGGCGGTGATCGGCGCGAATGGTGCGGGCAAGTCGACGCTGCTCGATGCAATCACCGGGCTCAATCGCCACAAGCGCGGCCGCGTAGAGTTCGCGAGCACGGATATCAGTCGCTCGGCCGCTCATGAGGTCGCGCGCGCCGGCATCGCGCTCGTGCCGGAAGGACGTCGCCTCTTCGCGAGTCTTACGGTGGAGGAAAACCTGTTGATGGGGCTCGCATGCGGTCGCGCGGGGCACTGGACGCTGCCCGCCGTGTACGAGCTGTTTCCGCGGCTGCACGAGTTGCGCAAGCTCGGAGCGCCACAGCTTTCGGGCGGACAGCAGCAGATGGTGGCGATCGGCCGCGCATTGCTCACCAATCCCCGGCTGCTCTTGTGCGATGAGATCTCACTGGGGCTCGCACCCAAAGTGGTGGCGGACATCTACCGGTGTTTCGATGCCGTGCGTGCGAGCGGCGTGGCCATCGTGCTGATCGAGCAAAACATCGTGCGCGCATGCAGTGCTGCACAGCAGATCTACTGTCTGTTGGAAGGGCGCGTCAGTCTCTCAGGGCCGCCGCAATCTCTGTCGCGGGCCGATATTGCCAACGCCTACTTCGGCGTGCAGGTGCGACACGCATGATCTGGTTGGAAATCGCGGTCAATGGGGTATTTCTGGGAGCACTCTATGCGCTCGTGGGGCTGGGTCTCGGCTTCGCGTTCGGCGTCATGCGTGTCGTGAACGTGGCGCAGGGCGACATCATCGTGGCCGCCGCGTTCATGGGGCTGTATCTGTATCCGTGGACGCCGTTGCACCCGCTGCTGGTCATCGTGCCGGTCGCCGTGATCGCCTTCGGCCTTGGCATGCTGTTGCAGCGGCTCTTGATCAATCGCGTCCTGGGACGCGATCAGATCCCGCAGATCCTAGTGACCTTCGGCCTGGCGATCGTCTTGCGTAACGCGCTGCTCGAGGCGTTCGGCGCGAACAACTACGCGATCAACGTGGGCGAGCTTCGCTATGCAGGCTACGAGGTGTTCGGTTTGCAGCTCGGCGTCATGCCAACCGTGATCCTCGCAATCAGCGTCGTCTTGTTCTGCGTTCTGCATTACTGGCTGCATCGCACGCGCTTCGGACGCATCGTTCGCGCAACGGCGGACGACCACGAAATCGCGCAAGCCGTCGGCGTCGACTATCGCAGCGTCTACTCGGTCGCGATGGGCGTAGCCGTGGCGCTGTCGGCCATTGCAGGCGTATTGCTCGCCATGCGCACCTCCTTCACCCCGTACTCGGGTGTGGATCGTCTCCTGATCGCGTTCGAGGTCGTGATCATCGGCGGGCTCGGCTCGTT
>CBJNAT010000915.1:0-1654 GCA_966434585.1 uncultured Gammaproteobacteria bacterium
TCAGGAGAGAAGCCAACAGACGCGTGCCTGAAGCACCGAGCGGATGCCCGAGCGCGATCGCACCTCCCCTGGGATTCAGGCGCGCCGGATCAGCGCCAAGCTCTTGCAGCCAAGCCAGCGGTACCGGTGCAAACGCTTCGTTCACTTCGAACTGATCGATGCGATCCATGGTGAGGCCCGCTTTCTTCAGTACGCGGCGCGTTGCAGGAATGGGCGCCGTCAGCATGAGCAGCGGGTCGTCCGCGACGACATCGAACGAGACGAAACGCGCGCGCGGTCGCAGGCCAAGCCGACTCGCAGCCGCCTCCGACATCACGAGCGCAGCGGACGCACCGTCGGTGATCTGCGATGAATTACCCGCGGTGATACTCCAGCGGATCTCGGGAAAGCGTTTCGCCAACGCATCGTCATTGAACGAGGTCTTCAGCTGACTCAAGCCCTCGACCGTCGTGCTTGCGCGAATGGTTTCATCTGCAGCGACCATGCCGGCCGGTGTCTTGATCGGCACGATCTCGCGGGCCAACCCGCCGTTGGCGCGAGCTTTCTCAGCGAGCTGATGCGACATCGCGGAGTACTTGTCCATAGCCTCGCGGTCGATCTTCCAGCGCGCAGCAATCAATTCTGCCGATATACCCTGCCCTACCATGCCTTCGGGAAAGCGGCGGGCGAATGCCTCGCCGTGCGGTTCCTTGCCCAGCCGTGCGGAGCCCATGGGCACGCGACTCATGGATTCGATGCCGCCCGCAATCACGATGTCATAGGCGCCAGCGGTGATGCCTTGCGCAGCGAAGTGCACGGCTTGTTGGCTCGAGCCACAGCGCCGTTCGACCATCGTGCACGGTACGTGCTGCGGATACCCGGCGGCGAGCCATGCCGTACGACCGGTCGGCACAGCCTGCTCACCGGCCTGGCTCACGCAACCGATGATGAGGTCATCGACCAAGCCGGGATCGAATCGGTTGCGCTCGATGAGGCCGACGAATACTTGCGACAGCAAGTCGGCGGGATGCACTTCGGAGAGTGCGCCACCGGCCTTACCGCGCCCCATCGGCGAGCGAACGATATCAACGATGACAGGAGTGTTTTGCGGGGTGTTTTGCATATCTGAAACTGCCTTGTCGCCGTGGCGGCCACGACTCACTACAAGTTCAAGCGCGCGCCGATCGCCCTACGTCAGCACCTGCGAATGCTCGTCGAGGTAAGCCTGGATCGGCTCGCCCGTGCGTGTCTTGCGCGCCCAGTACGGGTCGCCAAGCATCGCCCGACCGACCGCCGCCAAATCGAACTCACCCGTGACCAAGCGATTGAGCAAGAGATCGACGTTGTCGACTGCGGTGGTGGTGCCTTTGTCGTAAACGCCGCGATTGATCCCGATACCGCCCACGACCATTGAAGGCCTTCCGGTGAGCTTCTTCGCCCAGCCTGCAAGCGTCAGTGGCGAGCCTGCGAATGCAGGCGTATTGAAATAGCGCACGCTCGCGTCGAAGACGTCCACACCGGCCTCGGCGAGCGGACACAGCACCTCTGCAAGCTCGTCCGGTGTAGCGGCGAGCGTGGCGCGAAAATCCTGCTGCTTCCATTGCGAGAAGCGGAAGAAGATCGGCGGAGTCTCGCCGATCGCCGCGCGGATGCGACGCACGATTTCCGTCGCGAA
>CBJNAT010000916.1:0-1647 GCA_966434585.1 uncultured Gammaproteobacteria bacterium
GGAGAAGAGCCTGACGATGCGCGCTGCGTGGGTGGACAAGCATCCGCAGGCCACCAAAGCAATCCTGATGGCCGTTCTCGATGCGCAGATGTGGTGCGACAAGAACGAGAATCGCAAGGAGCTTGCCGAGATTCTCTCGAAGCGTGGCTGGGTCGGCGCGCCGGTGGCCGATGTGATCGATCGACTTCAAGGCAAGTTCGACTATGGCAACGGCAAAGTCGTGGCGAACAGCCCACACGTGATGAAGTTCTGGCGCGATGCGGCGTCCTATCCGTATCAGAGCCACGAGCTGTGGTTCCTTACCGAGAACGTGCGCTGGGGCAAGTTCACCGGCAAGGAAGACTTCAAGTCGCTCATCGCCAAAGTCAATCGCGAGGATCTGTGGCGTGAGGCCGCGAAGGAACTCGGCGTGCCGGCGGCGCAGATTCCAACCTCGACGTCACGCGGTGTCGAGAAGTTCTTCGATGGCAAGGTGTTCGATCCGGCCAATCCATCGGCTTATCTCGCCAGCCTCAGTATCAAACGTGTCTGAGCCGACCCCACACACGGCAGGAGATTCCATGAGCAGTACAGCCCATAGCGTGCAGCGCGAGCTCGACGTCGCGTCCGACACTCACGAGCCGCAGCTCAAGCTCGTGCAATCGCCTGCTGTCGTGCCGGTTGCACCGACCGCGGCTGCGCGTCCAGCTCCTTCGCGCTGGCGCGGTCGAGTGCAGGCGACGGCGAGTGTGGTGATCCCCCCGGTCATCACACTCGCCATCTTGATCGGTGTGTGGCAGCTCGCGTGCTCGGCACCGGGCTCTAGCTTGCCGACGCCTACCGCAGTCGTGGCCGAAACATGGGAGCTGATCGCGCATCCCTGGTACGACAACGGTGGCATCGACAAAGGCATGGGCTGGCACCTCGTCGCGAGCTTGAAGCGCGTGATGTTCGGCTACAGCCTCTCGGCACTCGTCGGCGTCGCGCTGGGTGTTCTGATCGGGCACAGCGTGTGGGCCACACGCGCGCTCGATCCGCTCTTCCAGGTGCTGCGCACGATTCCGCCGCTCGCGTGGCTGCCGTTATCGCTCGCTGCGTTTCGTAACGGTCAGCCTTCCGCGATCTTCGTCATCTTCATCACCGCGATCTGGCCCATCATCATCAACACGGGCGTGGGCATCCGGAACATTCCGCAGGATTACCAGAACGTCGCGAAGGTGCTGAACTTCCGCGGCTTCGAATACTTCGCGCACATCATGTTGCCAGCCGCGGCGCCCTATATTTTCACGGGCCTGCGCATCGGCATCGGCCTGTCGTGGCTCGCGATCGTTGCCGCTGAGATGCTCATCGGCGGCGTGGGCATCGGGTTCTTCATCTGGGATTCGTGGAACTCATCGCGCATCAGCGACATCATCCTGGCGCTCGTCTACGTCGGCGTGATCGGGTTCTTTCTCGATCGCTTCATCGCCGTGATCGGCCGCCTCATCACTCGCGGTACCGCCGCTGCCTGAGGAACAGTCATGACCGAGAAATATCTGGCGATCGAAGGTGTCACCAGGCGCTTCACGCGCGGAGCCGAGACGACCGAAGTCCTGCGCGACATCTCGTTGGCGGTGAAGAAAGGCGAGTACATCTCCATCATTGGCCACTCGGGTTGCGGCAAGTCGA
>CBJNAT010000917.1:0-1643 GCA_966434585.1 uncultured Gammaproteobacteria bacterium
GGCTCGAGCCAGGGAAAGAACGCATCCACGAAGTGATCGTCGGCATATAACTGGAAGGGGGAATTGCGCAGCGAAGAGCGAGCTTCGAACTTGCGGCCATCACGCGCGGCTTCGGCCACCTCGGCCGAGACTTGCGCGCCCACGAGCTTGCGCTCCAGGCAATCCATGAATTTCTCTTCGGCGCCGGAGCCTTCGAGATGAGGTTTCGCCAGCAACACGACTGCATCCGTTGACGCGATGCGCGTCGGCGCTTCGCGCATCTCTTCGATCTTTGCAGTCATGCAGCCTGTGAGCGGCAACAGCGCGCACGCAACCGACAATAGGTGCTGTAACTTGGGACGATGCGCCGTGCCGCGCGATGTGTGCTCCCTGCCACCCAACATGAGGATCATGACGGACCTCCGGCAGACGAACCGAGTATACGGCAGCGTTTGTGACTGCAAATTGCGCGAAAAGAAATAAGCTCGAAATATGTAGCGATGCTTCGCCAAAAGGGGCGCTACAGCAATGAGCACTGTTGCGGACCGCTCTGTGGCTTGCGGAATAACAGTGTGTGGTGAGTGAAAGCCTCGCGGTTCAATCCGAGCCGCTGACAACACAATTCGAAGCGTCGCTGCAACAATTGTGCGTATTCGCCAACACCGCGCTGACGAATACCCCAGCGCGAGTCGTAATCGCGACCGCCGCGCATGGCTTGCAGACGATTCATCACGTGCCGTGCTTTCAGTGGCTAATGCACATCGAGCCACTCGCGAAAGAGCTCCTTGATCTCATGCGGGAAGCGCAGCAGAACATAGCCCGCGCTGCGCGCGCCGGCGTGCGCAGCCGCTGCGAGGATCGCCTCGAGCTCCGCATCCGTGAGCACGGGTATCACCGGAGCAACCATGACGCTCACCGGAATGCCTGCGTCCGCGAGGGCGTGCACGGCGCGCAGTCGAGCTTGCGGAGAAGCGGTGCGCGGTTCGAGCGTACGTTTCAATTCGGGATCGAGGGTAGTGATGCTGAGCGTGACGTGGACGAGCGAATCGCGCGCCATCTCACTCAAGATGTCGAGGTCACGCAGCACCATCGCGCTCTTCGTGATCATCGAGAACGGATGCCGATGACGCTGCAGGACTTCAATAATGCTGCGCGTGACGCGGTACTCGCGCTCGATCGGCTGATAAGGATCCGTATTGGTGCCGATCATGATCGGGCTGCAGCGATAGCTCGGCGCAGCGAGCTCGTTCTCCAGGAGCGTTGCCGCATCTTGTTTGTAGAACAGCTTCGTCTCGAAATCGAGACCGGGCGAGAGATTGACGTACGCATGACTCGGGCGCGCGTAGCAATAGATGCAGCCGTGCTCGCACCCGCGGTACGGATTGACGGACTGCTCGAAGCCGACATCGGGCGAGCGATTGCGGGCGATGATGCTGCGTGCGGGATCGGGTCGCACCTCCGTCGGCAACGGTGGCACCTCTTCGTCGAGCGAACCCCATCCGTCATCCACTCGTTCGACGTGGTGCGCCTCGAATCGCCCGGTGCGATTCGATACCGCCCCGCGGCCAATGCGAACTTCTCTGCGGTCCTCACTCATGCATCCATACTACTGGACGCATATACAGCCGCGAAAGTAGGTGTTACCCGGCAGCGCCGCGTTGCTC
>CBJNAT010000918.1:0-1643 GCA_966434585.1 uncultured Gammaproteobacteria bacterium
CGACGAAGCCGCGCAACGCGGCAAGCAGCTCCTTCAGAACCCCCATATCTCAAACCGCTCCGAGAAGTTGTTCGTAATAATCCGAAGCGGGATAGTGAAACGCCACGGGACCATCGACGAGACCATTCATGAATTGGTGCACGATCTCGGAATCGTGATCCTTCAGTTCCTTGAACGTACCGGCGGCCGCCACTTTTCCGCCGGCGATGATGTAACTGGTATCGGCCAATACCGACAGCTCTTCAACGTCGTGCGACACGACGATGCTCGTGATGCCGAGCGCGTAGTTTGTCTGGCGCACGAGCCGCACGATCATACCCATGGAGATCGGATCGAGACCTGTGAACGGCTCGTCATAGATCAGTACGTTCGGATCGGTAACCATCGCACGCGCCAATGCGACCCGCCGTGCCATGCCACCCGACAACTCATTGGGCATCAGCTGCGCAGCACCGCGCAGGCCCACTGTCTGCAACTTCGTGAGCACGAGCGTGCGGATCAGCGATTCCGGCAGCTTCATGTGCTCGCGTAACGGGAACGCGACGTTCTCGAATACGGACATGTCCGTGAGCAGGGCGCCGTTCTGAAACAGCATCCCCATACGCAGGCGCGTTTCGTAGAGTTCTTTGCGCGAGAGCGTCGGAACGTTCAACCCATCGAACAGGATCTCGCCGCGCGTGGGCTTGATCTGACCCGTCAACAGACGCAGAAGCGTCGTCTTGCCGGTGCCGCTCGGCCCCATGATGGCCGTGATGCGACCGCGCGGGATCGTCAGGTTGAGGCCACTGAAGATCGAGCGGCCGTTGATCGAATAGTGGACATCGCGAAATTGAACGATGTCCCCAACAGCACTCGTTCGCGCGGCCGGAGTATCGGACGACATCTGGACGCGCGAACGAGCCGGCACTCAGGCTGCCTGCTGTTCGTGAGCGGCGGTGTAGCTGCCGCTACGAGCCAGGCCGTTGAACTTGGCACGACGAATGAACGCCTTCTGACCGGCGGCAACGTTTTCGTTCTTGCCGCCCCACGCCTTCAGCGCCTCGTCCTGCAACGCACGGCCGTAAGAGAACGTGAGTTGCCAGGGCAGCGAGCCGATCTTGTTCATCAGACTTAGGTGCTCGGTGGCTTCGGCGGCGCTTTGTCCGCCAGACAGGAAAGCGATGCCAGGCACCGCGCTCGGCACATAACGCTTCAGGCAGCGCACCGTTGCTTCAGCAACTTCCTGCGGACCGGCGCGATTTGCGTTCTTCTTACCGGAAATGATCATGTTGGGCTTGAGCACCATGCCTTCCAAACGCACGCGGTGATCGTGCAGCGCCTTGAACACGGAGGCCAAGGTGTTGCTGGTCACTTCCTCGCACCGGGCGATGTCGTGCGCACCATCCATCAACACTTCAGGCTCAACGATCGGGACGATCTTGGCTTCCTGACACAAGGCGGCGTAACGGGCAAGCGCATGCGCATTGGCGTTGATGGCGAACTGCGTCGGGATGGCCGCGCCGATGTCGATCACAGCGCGCCATTTCGCGAAACGGGCGCCGAGTTGGTAGTACTCAGCCAGACGTTCGCGCAACCCATCGAGGCCTTCGGTAATCGTCTCGCCGGGGAACCCCGGCAGCGGCTTCGCGCCGCAGATGCTGATC
>CBJNAT010000919.1:0-1641 GCA_966434585.1 uncultured Gammaproteobacteria bacterium
CAGCTCTGCCACAGCGCGGCAGCCGATGCAGCAGACGGGTTCAGTGCGTCCATCGATGGAGGCAACCAGCGTCGAACCGTTGAGGGGTTCGTTGCAGTGGAAACAGAGGTGGGCCTGGGGCCTGGGACCTGGGGCCTGGGCCAGAGAAGGCGCTGCACTGCCTTGTACCCCACGCCCCAAGCCCCAGGTCCCACGCCCATTCATCGCACTGGCCCCAAGAACCGAGCCTTCGCTTCCGAGCGCACGTCGGAGTTCACAGCATCGGCCACGATCTTAATCTTGCGACTGCCTTGCACGGTGCCTGCGGGCACTCGGATACGCATCGGCGTGCTGGTGACGGAACCGGCCGCCAGATGGATGATGTCCGCGTCCGCTTCGAGCTCATAGCCAGGTAGGTCTTTCACCGCGAGCGTCACATCGTGCGCAGCCCCATCCTTGTTGACGAGGCGGACGGTGTAGACGTTTTCGATGCGCCCATCGGGCAGCGTGCGATACAGCGCATTGCGATCGCGCATCACATCGACGATGACGAGCTCGCGATGGATCACGGTCCAGACGAACGCGCTGATGAAGCCGAGCAGCAGCGTGCCGTAGATGAGGGTGCGCGGGCGCAGGATCTTCGTGGGGGTGCCGTCCATCGAAGCCTGAGTGGTGTAGCGAATTAGCCCATGTGGATACTTCATGCGATCCATCACTTCGTCGCACGCATCTACACAAGCCGCACACGCGATGCACTCGAGCTGCAAACCCTTGCGGATGTCGATGCCGGTTGGGCAGACCTGCACGCACATCGTGCAATCCAGGCAGTCGCCGAGACCGGCGGACTTTGCATCCTTGCCGCGCGCACGTGCGCCGCGAGGTTCGCCGCGTTTGGCATCGTAAGTAATTACCAGCGAGTGCTTGTCGAACATCGCGCTCTGGAAGCGGGCGTAGGGGCACATGTACTTGCACACTTGCTCGCGCATGTAGCCCGCGTTGCCGTAGGTCGCGAAGCTGTAGAAGAACACCCAGAAGGTTTCCCAAGGGCCGAGCGAGGCGGTGACGATTTCCCGAGTCAGTACGGTGATCGGTGTGAAGTAGCCGACGAACGTGAAGCCCGTGTAGAGCGCGAAGCTCACCCAGAGGACCTGCTTGGTGCCCTTGCGCAGGAGCTTTTCGCGATCCCAGGGGCGCTTGTCGAGCTTCAGCCGCTGCATGCGGTCGCCTTCGGTCAGACGTTCCATCCACAGGAATGTCTGCGTCCACACCGTTTGCGGACACGCGTAGCCGCACCACAGACGCCCAGCGATCGCGGTGAAGAAGAACAGCGAGAGCGCGGCGATGATGAGCAACCAGCTCAGCAGGAAGAAGTCCTGCGGAAAAAACGTCAGCTCGAAGAGATAGAACTTACGTGCGGGCAGATCGAACAGAATGGCCTGCCGGCCGTTCCAGCGAATCCAGGGTACGACGTAGTAGAGGCCGAGGAGGGCGAACACCGCCGCCACGCGCAAGCGAGCGAAACGTCCATCGACAGTGCGGGCATGCACCTTCTGATGGGCCGCATACAACGACCCATCATTGACTTCTTGAACACTGTTCATCGCTGATCTCGATCGGCGGGTCTGGACTCGACCAGAAACGTCGTCAAGCTGGCCGCGACGA
>CBJNAT010000920.1:0-1636 GCA_966434585.1 uncultured Gammaproteobacteria bacterium
GTTGCTGATCGAGGGTATGCGCTGCGCAGCGTGCAGCTGGCTTATCGACAAAGTGCTGCTGCGCATCGATGGCGTGTTGGATGTGAGCGTGAATGCCGCGGTCGGCCGCGCCCAGGTGCAGTGGGATCCCACACGCACCAATTTGGCTGCGGTGTTGCGATCGATCGCCGCTCTCGGCTATCAACCGCACCTGCTCACGGATGCCAGCGCCGCACGCGCGCAGCAGGACGAATCCCGCCTCGCTCTGAAGCGTCTTGCCGTGGCAGGCCTCGGCATGATGCAAGTGATGATGTTCGCCGTGGCGACCTACTCTGCCGATCTCGCCGGCGAGGTAATGACCAGCGACCTCTGGAGCTACTTCCGCATCATCAGTCTGTTGGTGTCCACGCCCGTCATGCTCTATGCGGGCGCCCCGATTCTGCTAGGTGCGTGGCGCAGCCTGCGCCTGCGCACGATCGGCATGGACGTGCCCGTGAGCATTGCGCTGCTCCTCGCGTACGGCGCGAGCGTGTGGAACACTTGGCGCGGCACAGGTGAGGTGTACTTCGACTCCGTCACGATGTTCATCTTCTTCCTCACGCTCGGCCGCTGGGTGGAGATGGCCGTGCGGCATCGCACCGCAGGCGTGACCGATGCGCTCGCGCGCCATCTGCCCGCGACGGCACACAAGCTCGTGGGCAACAGCATCGAAGACATCGCCACCGCACAGCTCGCTGGCGACGACCTCGTATTAGTACGCAGCGGTGAGACGGTGCCTGCCGATGCGGTGATCCTCGACAGCGAAGCGCATCTCGACGAATCGATGCTCACGGGCGAGTCGCTGCCGGTCCGCCGCGGCGTCGGCGAACGCGTGAGCGCAGGCACGCTGAACATGGGCGGTCCGGTGCGTGCTCGCGTCGTTGCAGTCGGTGGCGCCACGCTGCTGTCCGGCATCGTCGCTCTGTTGCAGCGTGCGCAAACGCAGAAGCCCGCTCTCGCGCAAGCCGCCAATCAAGCCGCCGCGCGATTTCTGCAAGCCGTGCTCGCTATGTCTGCGGTCGTCTGTGCTCTATGGCTTGCATTCGAGCCATCGCGCGCATTCGAGGCAACGCTCGCCGTGCTAGTCGTCGCTTGCCCCTGCGCGTTCGCCATCGCGATGCCCGCCGCACTCGCCGCCGCCACATGCGATCTTGCACGGCACGGCATCCTCGTCACCCGTCCCGACATCATCGAGTCGCTTGCGAAGCTGGACTGCGTGATTTTCGACAAAACCGGCACGCTCACGCGCGGCGAGTTACGTCTGGAATGCGTCGACGTGCAGGGCTCGGTGTCAGCGAGCGATTGTGAACAGATTGCGGCCGCACTCGAACGACAATCGGAGCACCCGATCGCACGGGCGTTCGAGCACATCGGGAGTCATCGCACGGCGACGGATGTGGTGACGGTGTCCGGAGCGGGCATCGAGGGATGCGTTAACGGCGTGCGCTATCGGCTGGGATCGCATGTGTTTGCGGCCGAGCTGGGGAAAGACCCTCGCCCTGTCCCTCTCCCGCAACCGGGAGAGGGGACGCTCACGATAAGCATCGAGGCGCACCTCTCTTCACCTCTCCCGGTTGCGGGAGAGGTCGACGCGATAGCGGCGGGTGAGGGCCTGTGG
>CBJNAT010000921.1:0-1633 GCA_966434585.1 uncultured Gammaproteobacteria bacterium
TGGCGGCGAGTCGGAGTTGCTCGCCGGTGGCGGAGCTGGCGCGCGTGCGCCTCGCGCTCACCCTGTCCGATGCGCGCCGCCTGATCAGCCGTGTGGCAGAGTCGAGCGCGGGCATGCCCACGGGCGCATAGCGCAAGTGCCAGGGCGCAGGTGATACACCGCCCCGGTCCGAGCGGTAAGGCATGAAGAAGCCGAACCGATGCATGTTTTCAGCGAGCCAGCCGGTGAGGCGGGCGAAAATGCCATCGACCGCATATTCGCTGGGTACCAGCTGCACGCTGTAGCCGCTCGGCACAGCCTCCGCGTCGATCACATCGATATCGCTACCCCAATGATGGCGGCTACCGCCCGGCAACGCCGACCACGCGAGAATCGCATCGAGCAGATCGGGCGGGCTCAAGCGCGCGTAATCGAGTTGCTGACCGCCGCGATCGTAGAGCGCGCGTTCGCCACGCCATTTGGCGTTCCAGATGGTCAGCTGTGTCGTGAGATCGCGAAAGCTCGAGCGCGGCGTGAGATCGATTCCCGCATGAGCAGCCGCGTCGCGCATCGATAGAAAGGCCGCCACGACCTCGTAATGCAGGCCGCAACGGGGCCCTTCGAGGTCGATGATGTGCGTCCGGGCGCGTCCCGTGAGTTCCAATTCGTTCATGCGATGCGTCTTGTCAAAGAAACCGACATTCGTTTCCCATGTCTATGACACAGAAGGACGGCCGCGTCAGGGAAACTCGTAGCGTTTCCCGCGACGCATGGCGATATGGGTATGATGCCCGCAAACTCTGCACAACTCTCCTGTCCAACACAGGGAATCGATATGACCGGCACAAAGGTTGTGTCGTACGCCAGGAAGGCGCGTACAAGGCTGAGGCACTCTCGGAGCGCAGCGTGAAATCACGCGGTCTCAAAACGAAGTTGATCGCCGTTGCGGTTCTGCTGGGCACGGTGCTGACCGGCACGCTGCTGATGTTGCAGTGGGCACAGCACCGCGATTCGACGGATCGTCTGTCCGAGCAGGGCGAGCGGGCTCTGTATCAGACGGAACAAGCACGGCTAGCATCCGAAGCGGCTGACATCGCGGCCGCTCATGCAGTCGAAATCGAAGAAGCGCTCCGTAGCAGCGATCACGTACGACTCGAGGCGGCCGCCAGCGAGTTATTGCAGAACTCGCTCGTGATCCGCGTGCGCGTGCAGGACCGCGCGGGGCGAACGGTCGTCGAGATCGTGCGGCGCGGCCACGCTCGCAACAACCTCAACGATGCGGAACTGCAAAGCGTGCACCGTGAACTGGGCGACACACATCTCCTGGGCGTGCTCCACGTCGAGGTCGCGCGGCCGGGCCTTGAAGCCGCGGCGCACGTGTTGCGCAGTCAAATCGACACCCTAGAGCATCGTCGGTTCATTCAATGGATGGCGGTGCTGGGCGCACTAGGCGCGCTGCTGACGGGCGCCTTCGTGCTTTTGGCGATCTGGGCAGCACGCCGCATCGAGCGGCCGATCGTCGAGATGATTCGTTCGGCTGAGCGCATGGGCGAAGGCGACTACACACGCCCGCTCGCCGTCACCAGCAAGGACGAGATCGCCCAGCTCGAGCAGGCGCTGGAGCAGATGCGGCAGAACTTGCGCCAGAGCACCA
>CBJNAT010000922.1:0-1632 GCA_966434585.1 uncultured Gammaproteobacteria bacterium
ATGCACCAGCCGTCACTTGCTTGCCTTTGCCCCCGGAGAACAGCACCCCACTGGCGCGCTTTTCCGAGCTCAAACCGCTGAAGAGATAGAAACGCTTGGTGCGGCTATGACGCATGATCCACTGGCAGGCACGCTCGGTCGCCTTCACGATCATGTTCATCCCCTGCGCGTCAGCGGTGCGATAGCAGAAATTGACCATCACCTGGCGTCCAACCCGCCGTGAGGCGTTCGAGCAGATCGAGCTGCGTAAAGGACGTGTCCTGAAACTCATCCACCAAAATGTGCTTCAGTCGATAGTCGAGCACGAGTGCAAGATCGGTCGGCTCATCCGCCGTTCCCAGCGCACGCAGCGCACGCAACGCACTCTCCACATGGTCTGCGCGACCTTGCCGCTGGAAAACGAGCTGCAATTCACTGACTGCGAGCGGCAGTACGGCGAACAGAGCTTCCAGCAATTCCCACTGCGCATCCTCGTAAGCGACGCCCGGCAACACACGCAGCGCACCGAGCTGTGCACACAATGAGTCGTCGCCCGCAAGATCCTCCAGCAGCCGTTCCATGCGCGCCTTGACGGCTGCGCCGGTGGTTGGAAACCCCTGCGTCTTGTTGACCTTGCGATAGAACTGCCCGTCCTGCTTCAAGAAGACATCCGCGACGGCCTGCCAGGCGCGGAAGCTGTCGCTCACGGCTTCGGGTGGCAGAGCACGATCCGCACAGACGCGCAGCAACGCGGCACGGTCGGATGCCACACCGTTGTCGAGCAGATTGCCGGCGGCATAGCGCGTCAATTCCCACAGCTCGCGGCGCTGTTCAGCACTGAGCGCACGGCACAACGCCTGCAAGTGGCCCTCGGCCACGACCTTCAAAACACGTTCGGCCATGGCGCGCAGATCGGGGCTCGAGCGTGCATGGATCACCGCATGCAACCATTGATCGCGGCGTGCCAGCAGATCGCAGAGCAATCCGATCAACTGATCGACCCGAGACCCAAGATGCACGATGAGCGTTTCGAGATGGCGCGCGAGCTCGCCGCCCTCACCCAAGTGCTCCAGCAATCGCTCGCAAGCCTCTTCATACAAGGGACGCGCATCGTCCACGGGCTCGAAAGCCGCACCGATACCGGAAAGGATGGGTAGCCGACGCGCGAGCAAACCCGTGAGTGCGTCGATTGTCTGTATGCGCAATCGCGCCGGATGCTGTGTGAGGTTCCAGCCGCGCGACTGATCCAGCGCGCGCACGGCGCGCGCCAGGGTCCATGTCTGCCGTTGGTGGGATGCGAGCGGTATCGCATCGCTCGCGGCAGACTCGATCGCTTTCACGATGCGTGCACGCATCTCCGCCGCGGCTTTACGCGTGAACGTAATCGCACGCACTTGCTCGGGATGCTCGACCGTCGCGAGCAGTCGCAAGTAGCGCTGCGTCAGCAGCTCGGTCTTGCCCGAGCCGGCCGGCGCTTGAACAATGAACGAGCGCTGCGGGTCGAGCGCACGTGCTCGCGCTTGCGCGTCAAGTGCGATCGTGCCTGTCTGCTCATCCAGCATCGTCATCGCCCGTTTCGGCAGCCGCTTCTTCGCTGCGTTCGTGCACGCGGCAAAAGGTCGAGAGATGGCAGTAGGTGCACGCATCGGCGAG
>CBJNAT010000923.1:0-1620 GCA_966434585.1 uncultured Gammaproteobacteria bacterium
GGTCCTCTTGAGCACGCGGGAGTACACGTGCATGGCGGTTCCTTCGGACGGTTGGAGGCTGTGGGTTGTGGGCGGGAGGCCAGAAAAAGAGGCGTCTCTGATTCCGACCTGCAGCCCACACCCTACAGCCTACAGCCTTCCCAATGACCATCGATGAGCTCCTACGTCGCGGCCGCACCGTGTTGGCACGCAGTCCGACCGCGCGGCTCGATGCCGAGCTACTGCTCGAGCACGTCTGCGCAGTAAGTCGCACCGCGATGCGCATGCACAGCGAACGCGAGTTGCCATCCTCAACGGTTCAAGCGTACGAATCGGTCCTCACCCGGCGTGCGGCCGGCGAGCCCATTGCATACATCACGGGTCGACGCGAGTTCTGGTCGCTCGAGTTGGCGGTGGGGCCGGGCGTGCTGATCCCGCGCCCAGAAACGGAATTAGTGGTCGAGCGGGCGCTTGCGCATGTCTCTCCAGAGCAGCCAACCGACGTTCTCGACGTGGGCGCGGGCAGTGGCGCCATTGCACTGGCCATCAAGCGCGAACGTCCGCAGGCGCGCGTCGTCGCGACCGATGTTTCGGAGGAGGCACTCTCCTGTGCGCAGGCGAATGCGCAAGCGTTGCAGCTGCAGGTGGAGTTCGCATTGGGCGATCTGTACGAGCCCGTCTCAGCTCGGCGGTTCGATCTCATTGTCAGTAATCCGCCCTACGTCGCACCCGACGACCCCGACCTCGCCGAGGACGTGCGGAGCTTCGAACCCGCGATAGCGCTGTTCGCCACGGACCATGGACTCGCCATCCTGCGCCGACTGATCGCAGGAGCACCCAGCCATCTGCACCCGGGTGGCCGGCTCATTCTCGAGCACGGCTGGCGCCAGGCAGCCGCCGTGCGAACGATTCTTGAAGAGCACGGTTTCTCTCACGTACGCTCGCACGCCGATCTGGCCGGTCACGAGCGCGTGACCGAGGGCATTTTCTAGGAATCACCATGCTGCAATTCAAAACCTCCAAGGGCACTTTCACCGTGGAGCTCTTCCACAAGGAAGCGCCGATCTCCGCCGAGAACTTTCAGAAATACGCCGATGACGGCTTCTTCGAGGGCACGATCTTCCATCGCGTGATTCCGGGCTTCGTCATCCAGGGTGGCGGGCTCACGGTCGACATGAAGAGCAAGGCGAACCGCGCGCCGATCAAGAACGAGGCGACCAACGGCTTGAAGAACAAGCGCGGCACGCTGTCGATGGCGCGCACCAACGACATCAACAGCGCCACGTCGCAGTTCTTCGTCAACCTCAAGGACAATGACTTCCTCGATCACTCGCCAGGCAACTACGGCTATGCCGTGTTCGGCCGCATCGTGGATGGCATGGACGTGGTCGATGCCATCGCCGCCGTGAAGACGGGCCGCAAGGGCATGTACGAGGACGTGCCGGTCGACGCGGTAGTGGTCGAGTCCGTGACGAACGTCGAGGCGAAGTAACCAAGCGGCTATCCGTTCGCCTGAGTCCTTCGACCGTGCTCAGGGCAAGGTCGCCGAAGGGCTCAGCGCGAACGGAGCAGTAAGCCTCGGATTCTTTACCTGCTTTTGCTGCGCCGCCTGCTAAAGCTGCTCTTGTGGACGGTCGTGGG
>CBJNAT010000924.1:0-1617 GCA_966434585.1 uncultured Gammaproteobacteria bacterium
GTACCGCAGCGACGGTCCATTCGGGGCGTGGGTGCGCGCGATTGCGGTCAGCAAATGCCTGCAGTATCTGCGCTCACCCTGGCACCGCGCGCTCTTCTGGGTGGATGGCGCAACGCAGGCTGATGCGGCTGTGGATCTGGTCGATGGCACCCCGCCGCCGGATTCGCAGGCGCAGCTTCACGGTGATCTCGAACGTGCGCTGGCATTACTCACGCCGCTCACTCGGACGGTCGTGTGGCTCCACGATGTCGAGGGTTACACGCACACCGAGATCGCGCGCCTGCTCGGGCGCACCCCCAGCTTTTCCAAATCGCAGTTGGCGCGCGCACACGAGCGATTGCGTGCGCTGCTTGCCGCCGATGAGGGTCCGTCATGCACGCCCGTATCGAACAATTGCTGAGTCTTCGCGACGGCGAGCCCGTGAATGCATCGCTCGCACAACACGTGGGCGCATGTGCACGTTGTACCGCCGAATTGCGCCGCTTGTCGGCGCAACGCACTGCGCTGCAATCACTGCCCTCGCATGACGCGCCGAATGACTGGACTGTCATCGAGCATCGGTTGGCGGGGCGTTCATCGCTGCTGCGCTCACGGCACTGGGTGGCGCTAGGCGCGATCCTCGTGCTCGGCGCGCTGTTCGTCATTGCTCATCGGCAACCCGCGATTGTTACGAACGATCCTCGAAATCTCTCCAACGCGGTCATGTCCGATCCGAACCTCCTCGTCCTGCAGGAACGATCGAGGGCACTCGAGCACGCGTTGCAAACGCTGCCGAATCGCCCGGCTGTCGAACGCGTGGGCACGGCAGCCACGATCGACGGCCTCGAACACCGCATTCAATGGCTCGACGTTCACTTGAGCGATGCCCGCGATCTCGATCAGGAGCAAACCGCTCAGCTTTGGCAAGAGCGGGTCGCGCTGCTCGATACGCTCGTGAAGGTGCGTTATGCGGAGTCGGGTGCGTATGTTTTTGATCTCTGAAGCGGAGGTTCCATGATTCGGCGTGCCATGTATGCAGCTTGCGCCGCGGTGCTCATTGCGAGCGTTGCAAATGCGGCGGAGTCGAACGACAAGCGTAGCGACGAGGCGGCCTTGCGGCAGCGACTCGAGGCCGCACAAGAGCGGTTGGACGAAGCGGCTCGCGAAGTCGCGGAGCTCAGCATGGCGCTCTCCGAAGATGCCGTGCCGTTCATCAAGGAATTTCGTGGGGCCATGGGCCGTCGTGCGGTGCTGGGCATCAACATCGGCAGCGGCAGCGAAGAAGAGGAGGGCGTCAAGGTCATCAGCGTGAGTCCCGGTGGCCCTGCTGCGCGAGCGGGGTTGCAGGCAGGCGATGTCCTGACATGCATCGATGACGTGGTGCTCGAGCGCGACGAGGAGCGCAGTGCGCAAGCGAAGCTCTTGCAGCGGCTGCGTGCTGTGGAGCCTGGAGAGGCAGTCAAGCTGGAGTATCGACGTGGCGAGAAGAAGCGAGCGGCGGAAATCAAGACCGAGGCGCCCGGCAAGTTCGACTTCGTCGTGCCCGCGCTGCAGCTGCCGGCTGGTGCGCCTGGCGCGATGTTCTTTGGGCATTCCGCGGGGGCGTTCGGTGCCGCGGAAATCGTGCCGCTGACCCAG
>CBJNAT010000925.1:0-1616 GCA_966434585.1 uncultured Gammaproteobacteria bacterium
AAGAAGGACACACGGCAGCCCTTGCCAGACCGCCATGCGTATGGCTTCAAATCAGTCGAGAGCGGCGCGATAGCGCACGAAGGCGGTCGCGCCCGGCGCAAAGCTGTTCTTGAAGGTCCAACGGACTGCGCGGTACTCGTCCGCGCGAGCGGTTCGCGTAGTCCCATCGGCGTCCTGCACCGTGAGCTGTTCAGCGGCTTTGAATTCCGCGCCGTTCAGTGAGTAGGCGATCTCGGTGCCGGTGCCGACGGCGGACTGCGGCACATAGCGCATGTGGTCGGGAATGGGATTCGCGATGACGATGTCATCCGCCGACTTGTCGCAGACGTTTTTCGCAGTGACGGTGTAGATGACCTGATCGCCGGGTACGACCTTCGCAGCAGGCACGAGACGCTTGGCTTTGTGGCCGTGCTCGTCGACGTACTCCTGTTCGACTTCAGCGGTGTTCTTGAGCTCGATGCAACCTTTCTCGGCGGCCTGCCCGACGCTGGTAGCCAGTAGTAGCGCAGCGAGTGCGATGTGGAGTTGTCGGTTCGATGTGCTTCTCATGTCCCTTCCTTTCGCTTAGTTGATGGTTACGGTGAACTCGATCGACTGCGTGCCTGAAGCGCTCGTGAGATCGCCGAGAGCGACGCGGACCTGATTCGACGGTGCGGTGGTGAACTGGCCGGCATCGCCATCGGCGACGTCCGTGAGCGCGGCGCTGTTCAAGCGCAGCGAGTTGGCGAGATAGGTGGTGTTTGCCGGGATGGCATCGGAAAACACGACTGAGTCGGCAGTGCCGCTGCCGCTCACGTTCACGTCGATGCGGTAGTTGATGCGCGCGCCAGGAACGGGTCGCGTGCCGCCGAAGGGATCGAGGACAGTCGAAGACTTCGCCGCGTTGAGCTGAATGCTCGCGATCAGATACTCGCCTTGTGCTTGGCCATCGGCGCCGGTCGTGCCCGCAAGGGCATCGACACCGCCAGTACCTGCACCCGCGAACACCGTGCCGGGTGCGCCTGTGCCGGTGGTTGCCGCCGCCGTCAGCGTGACTCGTCCCGCTTGCCCGTCAGCGAGACCGTTCGGGATGTCGTGCACGATCAGCACGACGACACTCGCATCGGGCGCGAGCACGGGATCGTTGTTGCCTGGGCTATACGCAATATCGGCCGCTGAAAGATCGCCGCTGCCGTCCGTATCGAAGTAGATGGCCGGCGCTGCGGCCGTCAGATCGAAATCGTCGCCCGCAACGTTGCTGTTCAACGTGAGCGTGAATGCTTCACTGCCGTTGCCGATGTTGGTCACGCGCAGCGCAATCTCCTGCTGCGTGCCACCGGGCGTGACGAGCGTGCTGCCAGGTGTGAGTGAGGTGACGACGGTGTCGAGAATCTCGGCGACGATCACGCTGCTCGTGTTCGAGGAGGTCGTGATCGACGTGCCCGCGATGGAGTAGCTGACTTGAGCCGTGTTCCGAATGTCGGTGCCGGCCACCGTGCCGATGGCGTAAGCGTGCGTCGAAGCAAGCCCCAAGAGGGCAAGCGCGAGCGACCTCGACCATTTCATCTGCAACCTCCCGCATACGACACCTCCAGGAACTTCCCTGAAGGGCACGGGCCGGCGGCTTAACGGGTTCG
>CBJNAT010000926.1:0-1612 GCA_966434585.1 uncultured Gammaproteobacteria bacterium
GCCAACCCTGCTCGCATAGACTCTCCAGGAGCGTTGCTGCTAGTCTCAAGTCCGCCACTCTCACCGATTTGTCGGCTAAAAAGCCGCTGCATTGTCGCCATGCCCTCAAAAGACAGCCATGCGCCCCTGGCTTCGCCGTCCCATCCATTGGCCGGCCAGCAGATGACGGGCGCAGAGATCATCGTTCAGACCCTCGCGGACGAGGGAGTCGATACCGTATTCGGTTATAGCGGCGGCGCGATCCTGCCCACGTACGACGCCATCTTCGTCTACAACCAGGAACGCACTCGCGAGGGCGGTCAGCAGGTGCGGTTGATTGTTCCTGCGAACGAGCAGGGTGCTGGCTTTATGGCTGCGGGCTACGCAAGGGCGAGCGGCAAGGTCGGCGTGTGCCTCGTGACCTCTGGGCCCGGAGCCACTAACACGGTCACGCCGGTGCGCGACTGCATGGCCGATTCCATTCCGATCGTCGTGATCTGTGGACAGGTGCCGACGAGCGCGATCGGCAGCGATGCCTTCCAGGAGGCTCCGGTCGCGAGCCTAATGGGGTCCGTCGCCAAGCATGTGCTGCTCGTCACCGATCCCGCCAAGCTCGAAGCGAGCGTTCGCACCGCTTTCGAAATCGCCCGCACGGGACGCCCGGGTCCCGTGGTCATCGATGTGCCGAAGGACGTGCAGAACTGGCGCGGACCGTTCCAGGGAACCGGTCGTCTGCCCGTGACCGGCTATCGGCATCGTATGAACCGGCTGGTGCGTCAGGCTCTGCCGGAACAGCAGTGCGCCGATTTCTTCACGCTTCTGTCGCAGGCGAAGCGGCCGCTCGTCTATGCGGGCGGCGGTGTCATTCAATCGGGTGCTTCGAACGCAGTGCGCGAGTTCGTCGCGGCGACGCAAATTCCTGTGGTCACGACATTGATGGGATTGGGCGCTTTCGATACGACGCACAGGTTGTGCCTGGGCATGCTCGGGATGCATGGCGCCGCGCACGCGAATTACGCAGTGGATGATTGCGATCTCTTGATCGCGATGGGCGCGCGTTTTGACGACCGTGTCGCCGGCAACCCTGCGAAGTTCGCTCGCAACGCCCGCATCGCCCAGTTCGACATCGACGCCTCCGAGATCAACAAGGTGAAGGTGGTCGATTGGCATCACGTGGGCTTGCTGCCGGATGCCCTGAAGACACTGCGCGAGTGGGCACGCCGCTCGCGCTTCACTGCCGACTACAGCGCTTGGCACAGCCACTGCGATGAGCTCAAGAAGACGTATGCGATGAATTACGACCGCAACAGCGAGTTGATTCAGCCGTACTACGTGGTCGAAGAGATCAACAAGCTCACGCAAGGTGAGGCGATCATCGCGACAGGTGTTGGCCAGCATCAGATGTGGGCTGCCCAGTACTCGCAGTTCAAGCAGCCGCGGCTGTGGCTCACTTCAGGCAGCATGGGAACGATGGGGTTCGGTCTGCCTGCCGCCATCGGCGCGCAATTCGCGCATCCCGAGAGGCTGGTCATCGACATCGACGGCGATGCCAGCATTCGCATGAATTTGGGCGAGTTGGAAACGGTCACCACCTACGATCTGCCCGTGAAGGTCGTCGTGCTGAACAACTGCG
>CBJNAT010000927.1:0-1609 GCA_966434585.1 uncultured Gammaproteobacteria bacterium
GATGGCAGCATCCCATTCGCTGCCCACCGGGTACAGAAAGTCATACAGCGCGGGCGGCAACGCTGCTCGCAATTGGGTGTGAGCTAGATCGGTATCGCCGGTGGAATCGTTGAGATCGAAATACAAGGCGTAAGCCACTAGGACGCTGTCCAGTGCAGTCCACGAGCGTGGCTCGCTGCGCAATAGCCAGTACTCCCACGGCCGGGACTGCAGCGCGTCGAGACCGGCGTTCACGCCGGCCGCGTAAGCATCCAATAGCCGGCGCTGCTCGCGTGTCGAGCGTTGCAGCACTTCTTCCGCAACACGCCGAAAGGCATGCGGCCGCAGACCCTTGTCGGTGTCGATGAGCGCCGCGCCGAGCAATTCCGCCAGCTCTCCGGCTGCCGCTCGGCGCTGCAGATCCATTTGGAAGAACCGGTCCTGCGCGTGGAGAAAGCCGGTGGCGAACGCCAAGTCTTCGCGCGAGTCGGCCCGCACCGTCGGCGTACCGAGCGCGTCACGTTCGATACTGATCGTGCCGCGGATCTGCGGCACGTCCACGCGCCCGTCGAGCTGCGGCAGACTGCCGCGCAACAACACGTACGCACCTCCGGCAGGCACGATGAGCACGAGGATCGTCAGTAGCAGGAGTAGTTTTAGAGCACGCATGTGCGCCGGTGTAGGCCTGAGGCGGGAGGCGTGAGGCTTGAGACCAGAAGTGTTTTCCTGCTCACGCCTCACGCCTCCCGCCTCAGGCCTCCAGAGGACTTCACACCCGCACTTCCAAGATCTTCATCGCATTCGTCTTACCAGCAATCCCGCTCAGCTCGCCCTGAGTGACGATGATTCGCTCACCCGGCGCGACCAGCTTCTCCTCGAGCAAGCGGTCGAAGATCGAGTTGTAGACGACTTCCGGATTGGTGTGCGTGATGTCGAAGGCAACGGGGTACACGCCGCGATACAGCATCACACGGCAGCGGGTCGCCTCGTGTCGCGTGAAGGCGTAAATGGGTATGTCAGAACGGATGCGCGACATCCACAGTGGCGTGGAGCCGCTCTCCGTCAGCGCTACGATGGCGCGCATCTCGAAGTGATTGGCCGTGTACATCACAGCGCGGGCAATCGCCTCATCGGTGCGATGAAAGCCGCTGTCCTCGGCGCGTTGCCGGATCGGCGTATGGGACTGTTCGTACTTCTCCGCGCCTTCTATCACCTGCGCCATCGCCTGCACTGCTTTCACCGGATACTTGCCGACGGCGCTCTCGCCCGAGAGCATCACGGCGTCCGTGCCGTCCATCACGGCATTCGCGACGTCCGAGACCTCCGCTCGCGTCGGTATCGGGTTGTGGATCATCGATTCCATCATCTGCGTCGCCGTGATCACGACCCGGTTGTGCCGCCGAGTCGCTTCGATGATGTGTTTCTGCAAGCCCGTGAGCTCGGCATAACCCATTTCGACGCCGAGATCGCCGCGCGCGACCATGATCACGTCGCTGGCCTTGATGATCTCTTCGAGATTGGCGATGGCTTCGCCGCGTTCGATCTTCGCAACTAGTGAGCCGTGACCGCCCGCCTCGCGCAACAATGCGCGCGCTTCCTCCATGTCGCTCGCATCGCGGGCAAACGAGAC
>CBJNAT010000928.1:0-1609 GCA_966434585.1 uncultured Gammaproteobacteria bacterium
CCTCGAGCGCGTCCCCTCTCCCGGTTGCGGGAGAGGGCTTTCTTGACCACTGCCCGCCACACCTCCGCTCCCGTTCCCGTCCACGTCATCACCGGCGCACTTGGCGTCGGCAAGACGTCCGCCATCGCACGCCTGCTCGCAACGAAACCGGCGGACGAGTACTGGGTCGTCATCCTCAATGAATTCACCGACGCCGGGCTCGACACGTTGACGCTCGCGAGCGCCGCGCGCGGTGCGTACGACGTGACGCTCGTTCCGGGTGGCTGCCTGTGCTGCGTCGGCGAGTTGGACTTCCGTCGTCGGCTGCACGCGCTGCTGCGCGAACGCAGGCCGCATCGTTTGCTGATCGAGCCGTCCGGCTTGGGACATCCTGGCGGTGTGCTCGAGGAACTCCGCGCCCTCGAGCGAGGCGGGGCGACGCGCTTGATGAGCGTGGTCACACTGGTCGATACCGCTCATTTACATGCGTTCGATACGCCCGGCGTCGAGCACGATCAAATCGAAGCCGCCGACGTGCTCTTGTTGGCCAAGGCCGACGCGGTGGACGAACGCGTTCGCGCCGAGTTCTTTGCGAAGGCGCAGTCACTATTTCCGCCCCGGCGTTGGATCGGTGTGTGCGAGCACGCGGCGCTGCCGCCAGAAGCGCTCGCGCCACCGCCGGCGACTTACACCTTCGCAATTCCCTCGACACCGCACCTACACATCGCTACACGCGAGCATCACACGGGCGAGCACGTGCATGCGCCGAAATCCAACGAACGCCGCGTGCAATGGGACAAGCACTCGATTACTGCACGAGCGTTTGAGTTGCTCGACCGTCACGCGTGCGCGTGGCTCGTGCCTCCGGAGCTCACCTTCAACCGAGCAAAGCTCATGACATCGCTGGCACAACGGCCGCACGTCGAGCGGTTGAAAGCCGCCTTGCGCACGGGCGTCGAGCATTGGTCGCTCTTCAATGTTTCGCTCAGCGGCGTTACATGCGATCCCAGCGGCTGGCGACAGGACAGTCGCATCGAAGTACAGCTAGAGCCGGGCGTCTCGGCCGATTGGCTCGAATGGGATGCTTACTGGCTTGACGCGCTGGTTTGAGGCGTGAGGCGTGATTAGAAAAGCACTTCTGACCTCACGCCTCAAGCCTCAGGCCTTCCCGCCCCGCAAGCACCTCCCGCATACGCCGCCCGTCCAGACCACCGACCCACCGTGACACGACTACGGTCGCAACCCCATTGCCGACGAGATTCGTGAGTGCGCGCGCCTCGGACATGAATCGATCGATGCCCAGAATCAGCGCGAGCGCCGCGACGGGCAACGTACCTGTCGCGGATAGCGTGGCCGCGAGCACGATGAAGCCGCTGCCCGTCACACCCGCCGCACCCTTCGAGGTCAACAGCAACACACCGAGAAGTGCGAGCTGATCGAGCAGACTCATCGACGTGTTCGTGGCTTGCGCGATGAAGACGGCGGCCATGGTCAGATAGATCGACGTGCCGTCCAGATTGAAGGAGTAGCCCGTGGGCAGGACCAGCCCGACGACCGGCCGGCTGCAACCCAAGTGCTCCATGCGGTGGATCATCCTCGGCAGCACCGATTCGGACGAGGACGTGCCGAG
>CBJNAT010000929.1:0-1608 GCA_966434585.1 uncultured Gammaproteobacteria bacterium
GATCGGTTGTGGCCCCGGCGGTAGCGGAGCAGATGGCGAGGACCCCACCCAACCGACAACGCCACCCCAACGCATCGAGTTCACGCAGTTTCAGTCGCGCAGCGTGTTTGCGAGCGGCGTTGCAGCGTTTCAGGTGTCGCCTTCCGTGACCGCCCCCGAAGAAGTCATTTGCATGGTGGACGGAGCCGTCACGCCACGTTGCATGCAGGACTCCACATCGGGTGCAGTTCCTTTCGAAGGATTGGCGCCTGGAAGCCACGAATTGGCCGTACAGATCCGAACCGCAGATGGCAGCTCGCAGAGAGCGCTTCGTACATTCGAGGTGATTTCGGCGCAGATCGTCGTGTTTGGTGCTACGCCGGGGGGTATCGCTGCAGCCATTGCAGCAGCCCGAGCTGGGCACACCGTCGTGCTGCTCGAGCGCACCCGGTGGGTTGGCGGGATGATGTCCGGCGGACTTACGAAAACGGATGTTGGCTGGCGAGGAAGTGAGGTGATCGGCGGTCTTGCTGCCGAATTCTTCTCCGGCGTGAGGACCATGGAGAGCGCGAGAAACGCCTGCCCCAAGTCATGCAGTCAGCTGTATGACTTCGAACCGCAGGTGGCTGAACGCGTGTTTGAAGACATGCTGGCGGCTTCAACCGTGATGGTTGAACGGTCGGTGCAACTCACCAGTGTTCGCAAGGAAGGCACGACTATTCGCTCCCTGACAACATCTCGCGGCGAGCTTGGCGGGGAGATATTCATCGACGCGAGCTACGAAGGTGATCTGATCGCTCTCGCAGGCATCCCTTACGCAGTCGGCCGCGAGGCACGCATACTCGCAGATCCCGCGGATGATCCTGACAAGCTCGCACAGCAAGAGGATCACGCGGGTGTCCGTCCCATCACCCGGGCGCGCAATTTGTTTGTCGACCCCTACCGGGTGACAGGCGACCCTGCAAGCGGAACGTTGCCGTTCGTCGAGCCCAAGTCCGCGACGAATCTCCGGCTCGGGAGCGGTGATTCTCGCGTCATGGCCTATACGTATCGCCTATGCGTTACCGACGATCCGTCCAACCGCATTCCATTCACACGACCGGAGGGCTACGACCCAGCGCAGTACGAAGCCTCCGCACGCGTTGCCGCAGCCTGGGCAGCATTCGGAGTCGATCTGGCAGTGGGCATGTTCAATCCCGCGCGCACGACTCTGTCACGAGATGCGGCCTACGCGAAGTACGACCTGAACGGCGGCTCGACCTTCTCGATCGACATGACCGCGCCCGATCTCAACCAAGCGTACGTCGAAGCAGACGAGCCCGAGCGCAGCCGCATTCGACCGGCCTATCAAGACTACATTCGTGGCCTGCTCTTCTCCTGGCAAACCGATCCGCGATACGGCGGACTGAATCAGAAGATCGCAAGGTTCGGCTTTTGCAAGGACGAATTCGTCGATCGAGGCGGCTGGCCACATCAGCTGTACGTGCGGGAAGCACGCCGGATGCTCGGCGAGTACGTCATGAACGAAAACGATGTGATGCAGAACGGTCGTCGGCCAGCAATCACTGATCCCATCGGGTTCGGTGCCTACAACCTCGACGTCCACACGATCCGCTATTTCGTCGCGAC
>CBJNAT010000930.1:0-1606 GCA_966434585.1 uncultured Gammaproteobacteria bacterium
CGCTGTTCGAAGGAGAGAACTAACGAGCGAGCGATCGCTGGTGATTGGCGTACAGAAGTCAGCAGAGGGCGTAGTAGGCGCAGCGATGCGCTGAAGGCCCGAACGGTTCCCCGTAGAGGGGATAACAGAGAGGAGTCGCTCGCGAGTGATGAACGGGGGTATGGCATCTGACCAACAGCGAACGCTGTCTCCTGCACTAGGTAACCCGACTGAGGTCGGCCAGGAGGATGAAACCGTCGTTCAATCACTCGATGAAAGCGACTCGGTGATTGCGAAGCTCATGGAGCGCGTCGTAGAGCGGGAGAATCTCTATGCCGCGCTTCGCCAAGTCAAAAGCAACAAGGGTGGTCCCGGGATCGACGGCATGAGCGTTGATCGTCTAGCGGATCATCTGAAAGTGCACTGGCCGGACATTCGCATCCAGTTACTGAACGGCACGTATCGAGCGAGGCCGGTCAAGCAAGTCTTGATCGCGAAGCCCGGCGGTGGTGTGCGTTCATTGGGCGTGCCGACGGTGGTGGACCGGTTCATTCAACAGGCGCTACTGCAAGTGCTACAAGCCGAGTGGGATCAAAGCTTTTCCCATTCGAGCTTTGGCTTTCGACCGAAGCGCTCGGCGCACCAAGCGGTGAGGCGTGCACAAGAGTACGTGCGCGAAGGCTACCGCTGGGTGGTGGATCTGGATCTTGAAAAGTTCTTCGACACGGTGAATCACGATGTGCTGCTGCATAAAGTGAAGCAACGAGTGAAGGACGATCGAGTGCTGGGTCTGATCCGAGGGTTTCTGAAATCGGGAGTGAGCATCGGCGGAGTGCATCAACCGACGCAGCGCGGCACGCCACAAGGCGGACCGTTATCGCCATTGCTGGCGAATCTGCTGCTGGATGAGTTGGATCGGGAACTGGAACGCCGAGGTCATCGCTTCGTGCGTTACGCTGATGACTGCAACATCTATGTGGGCAGTCGCCGCGCGGGCGAGCGGGTGAAGGTGAGTGTGACTAGGTTCCTTGAGAGGCGCTTGAAGCTCAAAGTGAATGAGCAGAAAAGCGCGGTGGATCGGCCCTGGAATCGACGCATCTTGGGTTTTACGTTCACGCGCGGCAGCGGGTATCGCTGTGCAGTGAGCGCGAAGGCCATTGATGCGCTGAAGAGTAAGGTTCGCCGACTCACGCAACGCACGCGAGGATACTCGTTGGCTCAGATCATCGAGGAGCTAAGAGAGGCCCTGCTTGGATGGAAAGCGTACTTCGGCTTGAGCGAAGTGCCCTCAGCGCTGAGAGAGCTGGACAAGTGGATCCGTCGCAAACTGCGTTGCTATCAATGGAAGCAGTGGGGACGCGCGGGATATCGCAGGCTGCGAGCGTTGGGAGTCTCGCGCGAGTTGGCGTGGAATACCGCCAAGAGCGCGCATGGCCCGTGGCGTTTGAGCCGCAGTCCCGCGCTGGCGTACGCTTTGACGCACGCCTACTTTGCTCGACTTGGATTACCGTCTCTTGCACGGAGCTGATGCAATGACTGAATCAACCGAACCGCCGTATACGTGCTCCGTATGTACGGTGGTGTGGGAGGAGGGACATCGCGAGATGTCCCCCTATCCCGATTGGGC
>CBJNAT010000931.1:0-1601 GCA_966434585.1 uncultured Gammaproteobacteria bacterium
GGATGTAAGAAATGGCGAAACGTCTTCATCGAGCTATTCTCATCTCACCATCCTGTTAATCCTGTTAATCCTGTCAATTCTTCCGATAGTAGAAGCCCTGCCACTCGCCCGTAGCCTGTCGCCCTTTCAAACAAGCTCGTCGTAGCCCCGGTTCAGGAACTGCAGAATGCAGATGCCGTGACCGAACGGATCGCTCAAGTGCGCGATGCGCCCCCACACGTGACTGACGGGTGGATCTTCGAGCAAGGCACCTCCAGCGACCGCGCGGTTCACAACTGCATCCACATCGTCCACGACGAAATCCAGATGCACGGGCGTCCAGTGCCGCGTGTAGCTGCGAGTTGCGTGGGAATGTGAGCTCGCCTGCGTGCCCGCGCCTTTCGCGAGTAGGTAGATGGGCGTCGCCGCCCCGCTCAATTCAAGCACTCGATTGCCGAGCACACGAGTGACCGCAAGCCCGAACACGCCGCAGTAGAACGCGCGCGCCCGCTCGAGATCGTCGACGTCGATGTTGATGAGAACGTTTGCGTTTGCGGTCACGACACGCCATCACCCGGATGCTGCCTGCGCGGCGATGCATCGCCGGTCATTGAGGAAGACTGCTCGGGCGGGATCTGCATATAGGTCTGCACTCTCGTGACGATGGACTCTCAGTTTGCAGAGCGTAGTCGCGCTTCGTAAACGCTCAATGCATCCGCCGAGAAACAACAGAAGAGCACCTCGCGCACGCCGTCGAGCCGTTCGAGCGACGCCCGCACGGTTTCGATCGCGACATCCGCCGCGAGTTCGAGGGGATACCCGTAGACGCCGGTGCTGATGCAGGGAAAGGCAATGATCTCGATACGGTGGCGCGCAGCCAGCTCCAGCGAACGCCGATAACACGACGCGAGCAAGCGCGGCTCGTCACGATCGCCGCCCTGCCAGACGGGGCCCACGGTGTGAATCACATGGCGTGCCGGTAATCGATAGCCAGCCGTGATCTTGGCATCCCCCGTCTCGCAACCCCCGAGCATGCGGCATTCGGCAAGGAGCTCGGGACCGGCGGCACGATGAATGGCGCCATCCACGCCCCCGCCGCCGAGCAGCGAGTGATTCGCGGCGTTCACGATGGCGTCAACGGCCAGGCGCGTGATGTCGCCTTGAAGCGCCAGCAGGTCCCGCGGTTTTGCATTCGTCATGGTGTGCTCCGCAGAAGGAACGTTTCCCGCACACAAGCATTGCACGCGTGTCGGCAATCGCGCGAGCGGAGTACGGCCATGAGTGAATCTGCGACCCAGGGTGTAATCGCCGCACTCTTCACCGACCGAGGCAGCGCCGAACGCGCTTTTCGATGCGTTGAGGAACTGGGCTACGACCCTTCCGACATTAACGTGATCATGTCCAAGGAAACGCGCGAGCGGGAGTTCGGCGGTGCACCGCAGACCGATCTGGGCAAGAAGGCCATGGATTCGGCCGATGGAGACAGCAAGGCTGCGAAAGAGCTGGGCGGTCCTACAGGCGGGACGCTCGGGACGGCCGCACCCGTCATAGCAGCCATCGGCGCCGCAGTACTCGTGCCGGGTATCGGCCTGCTTGCGGCTGGACCGATTGCCGTCGCATTG
>CBJNAT010000932.1:0-1596 GCA_966434585.1 uncultured Gammaproteobacteria bacterium
AGAACATCACAAAGTCATACCTGACGTTGAATGGTCGTCGCTTTGTCTTTCGCGACCTGTCCATTCAGATTCCCGGGGGCCTGAACATCGGACTGATCGGCCGTAACGGCGCGGGCAAATCCACGTTGATGCGGTTGCTGAGCGCGGTCGACCTCCCCGATACGGGTCGGATCCGTACCCAAGCGCGGCTGTCCTGGCCAGTCGGCCTGACGGGCGGAATGCAGAACACGTTGAGCGGGCGCGACAACGTCAAGTTCGTTTGCCGCATTCACGGCGTACGCGGTGCCGTCATGCGCGAAAAGATCGAGTACGTACGGTCGTTCGCGCAACTAGGCGAATACTTCGACCAACCCGTCGCGACGTACTCGTCTGGCATGCGCGCACGACTTGCGTTCGGCACCAGCATGGCCTTCGAGTTCGATTACTACCTGATAGACGAGATCCTCGCTGTCGGAGATGCCACGTTCAAGGCGAAGAGCCGCAAGGTCTTTGCCGATCGCCTCCAGAAATCGAACGTCATCCTCGTCTCTCACAACATGAATCTGATACGCAAGATGTGCAACGCCGTCCTGCTGCTCGATCGCGGATGCGCAACGCTATATCGGGACGTGGAGAAGGGTATTGCTGGCTACGAAGGCTGCGGAGAGGCTGCATGAAGCGACTCCTGCAGCTCGCAACATCATTCAATCTGCGCATCGTGCTGATCGCAGTCCCGTTCCTCGTCGCACTCGTATATCTCACGGTGTTCGCTGCGGACAGGTACGTCGCCGAGTCCATCATCGCACTCAAGCAGAACGGGGAGACACCCGTCGGCATCGATGGACTCACGGCCATTCTTGGCACGAATGCACCGGGGAGCATCCAAGACGAGCTCATGCTCGAGGCACACATTCTTTCCATGGACATGCTGCGCAATCTCGATCAGAAATTGGGGCTGCGGCGCAGCTTCAGTGCTCCGCGAGCCGACCTCGTGTATCGCCTTCGGGAGAAGGCCAGCCAAGAGAAGTTTCTCGAGTACTACCGTGATCGCGTCGAAGTCATCTTCGATGACGAGTCGCGCCTGCTTCGCATCCGCACACAAGGTTTCACGCCCGAAGCGGCGCACGCACTCAATCGAGAGATCATCTCGTTGAGCGAGACCTTCATCAACGAAAGTTCGCATCGCCTCGCGCGCGAGCAGATGGCTTTCGCCGAGAGTGAGCTGCAGAAGGCGCGCTCTCAAACGAACGCGGCGCGTGACGCCTTGCTGGCTTTCCAGAATGAGCACGGCGTGCTCGATCCGCTCGCGCAAGCGCAAGCCAACACCGGCGTGACGGTCGAGTTGCAGGCGACGCTTGCGCGCCAGGAAGCCGAGCTCAAAGCGATGCGCGCCTACCTCAACGACAGCTCTCATCAGGTGCAGGGCATGCACGCACAGATTGCGGCCACACGCGCACAGCTGCAGACGGAAAGCCGCCGAGGAACCTCAGCAGAAGGCGGCGCCCGCCCCACAGGTGGATACACCCCACCGGCCCCACTCCCACGTGTCGGCGCACGCCGTCACCGATCCCGACGTATCGCCGTCGCACACCGAGGAAGCGTCAATGCCGCCGAACA
>CBJNAT010000933.1:0-1595 GCA_966434585.1 uncultured Gammaproteobacteria bacterium
ATGCAGCTCGTGGATCGAGAGCCTCCCGCTGAAGCCTCCGACGCTGAAGGCGACGAAGCAACACAGTCCAAGCGCCAGGCAAAGTCCGCTAAGCGCGGTCCACGTCGATTGAAGAGCAAAGAAGCCCGTGCTGCTGGCAAGAAGGCGGCTCAGGCTGAGAACGCGAGTGCAGAGGCCACTGCAGCTCCTGAGAAGAAAGCCGCAAAGAAGCAGGCGCCTGCCAAGAAGGTCGCTAAGAAAGCGGCAAAGTAACGTCTAAGGAAGCGGACACTGAAAAAGGCCGGACGTCAGTGCCGGCCTTTTTCATTTCACCACCTATTCCGGTTCCGCCAGCCCGTTCGTGTACGAAACGTGGCCGTCCGGCGAGACCAAGATGGCATCGATGCCGGGCAGGCGGTTGTAGATTTGCAGCGCCTTTTCCGGTCCCAGTACGAACGCTGTTTTGGACAAGCCATCCGTCGTCGTCGCATCGGGGCCGATGATGGTTGCGCTGCGGACCAGACTCGCTGACCGGCCGGAGTGCGGGTCGATGATGTGGTGATACCGAACACCGTCCTCATCGAAGTAACGCTCATAATCGCCCGAGGTCGACAGCGCAGCGTCGATGAGAGGGATGCGCTGAAAAACTTCGTTCTTGCGGTCCGGATGCTGCAGCCCAATCACCCAAGGCTGACCGAACCGATCGCCGATGATCCGGCTGTCACCGCCCGCGCTCACGAGCGCATGCTGGATGCCGCGTTTCTGCAGCAACTCGATGCAGCGGTCGACCGCATGTCCCTTGGCGATGCCGCCCAAATCGATTCGCACGGCCGGTTGCGTGAACTTCACCGTACGTGTTTTGGCATCGAGCAGGAGATGGCGATAATTCACCGCAGGCAGCGCGTGTTTGATTTGCGCGTCCGAGGGTTTCTGCTGCCGCCGAAAGTCATACATAAACCCGACGCTCGCATACGTGATGTCGAATGCGCCATCGGTGATCTGGGAAAAATGCACCGCTTTCATGAGCAGGTCGAATAGCTCATCGCTCACCCGCACCGGTGCCTGAGCCGCTTTCGCGTTGACCTGGGAGACCTCGCTGTCGGGCTTGTACGTGCTCATGCTCCGGTCGATCCGACGCATCTCCTCCATGACGGCATCGATCGCCTCTTCTCCATCGACGCCCTCGTCAGCCCACACCTCAGCAGAAATGCGTGTGCCCATGATCCCATCGACCACTCGCTCGTGCCACGCGGCATGCGCCTGCTGAGCGAATCCGGAGCTCAGCAGCAGGCTCACGGCGAGCCAAGACAGCGCGCGATTCATAGGCATGGCCATAGGGATGCGGTAGTGTGACGCGCGCGAGCCGTTTCTCCGTGGACCTGCAACAACAGCTTGGGAGCAACAAGAATGAGCATCGTCAGCGAGTTTCGCGAATTTGCTGTGAAGGGCAATGTAGTCGATATGGCAGTCGGCATCATCATCGGTGCGGCGTTCGGCAAGATCGTCAGCTCGCTCGTGAGCGACCTGGTAACACCGCCGCTCGGTTATCTCATCGGTGGAGTGGATTTCACGAAACTCGCCGTCACGTTGCCGGCAATTCGTGAAGGCGCCGAAGC
>CBJNAT010000934.1:0-1585 GCA_966434585.1 uncultured Gammaproteobacteria bacterium
CATGAAAGAGCGCACCGAGACCGACTTCGCGCAGCCCTTCGCTATCGAAGCCGAGCGCACGTCCCAGGATGAGCGAGAGCACCGTCACGTTGAGCGGATGAAAGTACACATCGTCGCAGAGCTTTTCGCCCATGGCATGCAACATCACGTCCGTCTTGCCGAAGACGGTGTCAACGAGCTCGCCCACGAGTTCCGTGCCCTGTCGGCGCGCCTCGACCGGATGAGACGACAAATTGCTGGTAATGGTGCGCATGGAATCGGCCGCGCGACAGAACTGCTGCTCGACGGCGCCAATCTGTCGCTTGATCCGTTCGAGCTGCTGCTTACGCGCCTTCTTGGCCGCGAGCAGCTCCTGTTCGGTATTTGATGTTGCTTCAGGCTCCGACTGCTGGGCAGTGGCCGCCTCTTCGGGCGCATCTTCGCGAGCGGCTTGCGGGGCTGCGGTCTCGGGCTGCTGCAGGCTCTTGCCGGGCTCGTAGCGAATGCGCTGCAAACCCAGCTTGCGGATCGTGTCGAGCTGCCGCTCCGTCTTGATGAGAAAGCTGCTGAACGTGAACGGATGGTCCATCCACCCCAAATCGAGGTGGACATACAGTCCAAGACACAGCTGGTCCGGCCGGACATACTGCTGTTCAGCTTGCATTAAGTCTTCTCCATTCCGTTTCAGGCCCGACTCGCCTCCTGCGCCGAGCCGACCCGCAGTTGCGTCCTCGATCACCATTCTGGGTAGATTTCAGGTAAGCACTGAACTCCCGGGACATATATCGGCGCTTGCGAGCCTCGGCTTGAGTCGCAGCACCACTCAGGGCATTGCTCAACGGATGCGCTTACATAAGCGGCAACGCCTTAACCCAGCGCTCTGCGCCGATCGCGCATCGACGACGCCGATCGATGGAACGTCAACGCCGAGCCCCGAGCGATGCCATCACCCAGAATCCGGCGCAGCGTCGCTCGCACCGTCGCCTTGTCATCGTCGAAGCTGCCATGGCTCGTAGCGGTAGAAGCCTCGGCTGAACCTAGCGGGCGTGTGTTTGGCGCGATGACTAGGTCCGCCTTGTCGCTAGCGAAGAGCCGCTGGAGTTCCGCATCCGCGCGTATGAATTTCTCCATGCCGAGGATCGCCTCACCCTTGTCACGCACGACGGGAATACGCGGCGTCGCTTCGAACGCATGCGAGACGAGATAGAGCAGCGATTTGTTATAGATGTGCGCGCAATGATCGTCGCGCTCGGCTTCGTCGGAGAGGACGAAGGCGGCAAAGCGCTTGATCTTGTTGCGATTGATCGCAGGTGCGTAGTGCTGCTTGAAGAGCGCCGTCGTGCACGCGGGCGCCCACAGCGCGCACGACTCGATCGTAAGACCCGCCTCGACGAGCGCCGTCACGAGCGGCGCATGAAAGATGCTGCCTGCGCTGTGCCCGACGAGGTGCAGTTGCAGAGGTCCATTCGGCAACTGAGCCTGCATGCGCGCGAGGTGGCGAACGACCTGGCGTGCTGCGCCGTTCTGAGCTTGGCTTGCAGCGAGTGCGTTCTCCTTCATCTCGTCCCATGAAGCCTTGCCGGTGAGCAGGCGCGCCAACGGCTCG
>CBJNAT010000935.1:0-1578 GCA_966434585.1 uncultured Gammaproteobacteria bacterium
GCGCTCGCATCGCTCTGTCTATTCGCCGGTTCCGCCGCCCGTCTCTTGGACCGTGAGCCGGCCTCTGCGGCGGCGCTCGATCCCGCGACATTAATGCGCATGGGGGGCTTGGTGAAGCGGACGATGCAATGCCCGCCAGGGCCTTCGAGTGTGTATAAACGCCCGTGCAACTGCGTCGCTAGTTGCGTAACCATCGTCAGACCCGAACCAGCTGCGCCGGTGGCGGCGATGCCGGGACCGTTGTCATCGACTCGCAGCTCGAGCTGCTCACCGATGGACTTCAGGCTGATGCGCACCCGTCCGCCTTTGAGCTCGGTGCCGTGCTTGACGGCATTCGTGAGCAGCTCATTCGCGATCAACCCGAGCGGGCCTGCGGCAGAGCTGGATAGCTCATGCGGCTCGGCCTCTACGATCAAAGCGAAACGTCGCGGTGACGCTTCGCGGATACCCTGTGCAATCTCACGGATCAGCTCGTCCGCGCGGATGCATCGTGCATCGTTAGTGCGGCGCAGAATGGCTTGGACATGCACGATGGCTTCCACCTTGCGCGTGACGGAGCGGAGCGCCGAACGAACTTCCTCGTTGCGAGTAGCATGTTTGGCCGAAACGAGGATGCTCAACATGAGTTGCGTCTGATTCTTGACCCGATGCTCGTATTCGCCGAACCGCATCTCGAGTTGCTCGAGACGTTCCCGCAGCTCGCAGTCGCTGGGCGTCGGTGCATCGTTTCCAGCGTGTGCACGCGCGCGTCGAGTTCGCTTCGAGAGTGTTGCCCGGATCATACGTTCTCTCAAGTTCGTGTTTGCGTACAGCATCCACTGTCAGGTGAATGCGGGATATGCGACCTTGGTCCAGTGCTCGCGCGCAATCTGCGCCTGCGAGAATCGCGGCCATCCGGGTAGTGCCGGATACGGACACCACTTTCGGGGCATAGCGAGATCAGCGGCATTGAACGAGGGATCGGGAGATGAGCGATCGTGCGTCAGGTCCATCCCATGACACGTGTTGCAATAGCAGTGGTCGACGATGAACCTGGGGTGCGTAGAGGCCTCTCGCGCCTGCTCCGTGCGGCAGATCTCGACGCGCGAACGTACGCCTCCGGTCAGGAATTTCTGGAAGCGTGGGAACTCAATCGTCCGGATTGCCTGGTGATCGATTTGAACATGCCCGACGTGAACGGGCTCGACGTGCAGTCGCACCTCAAGCGGGCGGGCGCCGATCTGCCGGTGATCGTCGTTTCCGGCAACGATGAGTTGGAAGCACGCCGCAAGTGCCTAGCCCTCGGCGCAGCGGCTTATCTCCGCAAGCCACTGGATGGCGAGGAGCTGCTGCAAGCCATCCGCACCGCCATCAACTCAGCGCACTGACCATCCGCGCCCACCGACGCGGAACTGCCCTGCGCACTGATATCCCTCGTGCCGCGAGGGTGCGAGTGTGTGTGCGTAGTTACACAGCAGGTCAATCATGAGCACTCGTCGCATCGGAACATTCAGCCTGAGCGTTGCGCTTGCATGGCTCTTAGTCGGTCCCGTGTTCGCTGCAGAGCCCGAAACCCCGGCCACCTCGCAAGCCACGGAG
>CBJNAT010000936.1:0-1577 GCA_966434585.1 uncultured Gammaproteobacteria bacterium
GGCCCTGTTGGCGCCGTGCCGGGTGTGGTCGTGTACAGCGTTCTCGCGGCGCCGCCGGCGACACCCGACGCAAGCAGGTAGACGCTCTGCGAATTCTGCGAGAAGCGCAGTTGCGAGGCGAACACCGCGCCGGTGGGACTGATGTTGAACAACGTGGAGGGATTGGACACCCGAAGTGCATACGCGGTATCGACGCCATTTGCGCGAGCGATGAATGCAAACCATTCGCCGTCCGGGCTCAGAACGAACTGCTCCCTGCCGCCATCGAGCGGCAACGTCGCGCCAGCAGGCGGCGTCACTGAGATGCTCTGATCGGGCGCACTGGTGCGTACGACGGTCAGATCCATCATCGCGGCATTGGTGAGGCTCTCGCGTCGATAGGCGATGGTGGCGCCATTCTGCGAGACGGCGAATCCTTTCAAGCGCATGTCTCCTTCAGTGGAGGAGGTCAGAGCGACGGGCTCGTCGGTGAAGTCGCTGAGGTAAATCTCGTGCGCGCCATCCGGTTGCGTCTCCGCCGCGAACACGACGCGAAAGGGATCCACGCCGACGAACACGGCGGCGGTCGCAGTTGTCCACGCGCCGCTCGTGTCGGTGGCGCGGTACTTGAAGCGAGTCAGCCCTTTGAATCCGGGCGGCAGACCTGTGAGGCTGATCGTGGCGTCTGCATTGACGGATGCATTGCCGACGAGCGGCGCTTCTTCGATCGTAATCGCCAGCGGATCGCTGTCTGCATCGGAGTCATTCGCGAGTACGTTGATGGAGGCGAGCGAGGTTGTATCCGCGCGTACGACGTCGCGTGCCGCGGCAGGCACGCGGTTGGGGTGCACATTGATCGTGACGGTGCCGGAGGTGGTGTGTCCGCCGGAGTCGCTAACTTGTACGCCGAATGAATCATCCCCAAGGAAGCCTGCGTTTGGGCTGTACACAAAGGCGCCCGACGTTGCGAAGCTGATGAGCGCGCCGTTGCGCGGCTCGCTGCTTCGAGCGAACGTCAGAGCGCTGCGACCACCGGTCGCCGTGACTTGGCTGGAGAGTTGCGTGTCCTGTTTCGTCGCAAAAGACAGCGAGCCGAATGCGGGAGCTGAGTCTGAATCGCTACCGCCACCGCCTCCACCTCCACCACCGCACGCTGCCAGGCCGAACAAGCACATGGCGAGGTACGTGATATGCAGCTTACGCAGCCACGCTCGGCAATCTCGCATTTGATGTCGTGCCTACAGTGCCGCCCCATGTAGGCAGAAAGATAACGTGGCGAGAGGCCACGCGATGCAGGCGAAAAGCCGACAGCATTTGTGTAGCTGAAAGTGACAGTAAGTACGTACCCAGGTTGAGGTGGGACGGAGGGAAGCGGTCGCTCACGGGCCTCGTGACCGACCGCTGTCGATTTCATCGCCGCCGCGGGCCCACTAATCCGAAGGCGACCCCTTGCGGATCCACACAGTTCATCGAGAACTGTCCGCCAGGAATTTCATCGGGACCTTGCGCCACTTTGCCGCCACCGGATTGCACGGCCGCTTTGGCGGCGTCGATGTCCTCGACTTGGAAATACTGGTTCCAGCGCGTTGGCCCTCCGG
>CBJNAT010000937.1:0-1573 GCA_966434585.1 uncultured Gammaproteobacteria bacterium
GCATCGCACACGCCGGCGCCCTCGATGGGACGTGCGGTGGGTGATGACTCGACGTGGAGCGAGTTCTAAAGGGGGACAGGGGCGTGGGACCTGGGGCGTGGGCAAGAGCAGCGACGCCAGTTTCTCTGGCCCAAATCCCAAGCCCCAGGTCCCAGGCCTATCTGCTCTTGCCGAGCGCGCGCGTGAGCCAGTCGAACTCCGTCGCGAGACACGTCTGCACGTAGGCGTGCAACGCGAGCTGCTCGCGTTCTGCGACTTCGTTGAAGCTCAGGCCGTAGAAGAAGATTTCCGGATGTTTGCGTTCCGTTCGGCCGAGCACGCCGCTGACCGTGCAGTCGAGTCGCAGCAGAAAGTCGCGCCCCAGCATTTTCGGCCACATGAGCAGTTCAGCAGTGCCGCCTTTCTCGAGCGGGAGTTGATCCACGACACCGACACGTGCGCCGCCCAAGCTGAGATCGACGACGATAGCTTCCGTCGGAAACGGCGCACGCAACAGTGCGCGCACATTGGCAAGTGCGCGCGGCAGTTGACGCACCTCGCTGTGTTCGACGTGCTCCGGGAGATCCAGATACAAGAGCGGCAACGGCTCGAATGCGAGCTTGGCGATGGTGACACGGAAGCGGAATGCGGTGGTCGCATTGAACCAGCGACAGGTCAGTGTCTGTCCTTTCATGACGGCAATGAGCTCGCGACTGTCGTTCTCGGGCGCGGTAACGATCAGAGAGCGTCGTTCCCGCGCGAGGCCCAGTGCCTGGACCAAGTACGCCTTCTCGGCATCGCCGATGCTGACGAGCAATCCATAACGCTGGCGTTCCGAGGCATCGCCGTATTCGCGAGCGAAGCGATCGAGCAGCGTGCCGGAACGCGTTTGCGGTACGGTTTCATTCCGCTCCACGAGCTGATTCCGTTCTGCCGGTCGCGTCATTGAAAGTACCGCTGTGGCCGGCTGTGCCGGTTGGTTGCGCCCACGGTGTGTATCGGCTTTGTCAGGGGTGCGCTTTAGAAAAGTCGCTCAAACATAGAACGAGCGCGATCTCCATGAAGTGAGAACTCCGACACATTTGAAGGTGGAACGCATCTCTCAGGCATTTCGTGTTTCGTGCAATGGGCTTTTGTACGTTGCTCGAACAGAGTGAAAAGCTTCGTGTGTGACAACGGACTTGTGACCAGCGTGCGCGTTTTCGGCGCTCTCTTCTGCCAACAATTCCAACAAGCATTTAGCAGGCCGCCCCATGCGCCGACATTCTGAGAAGGGCTTCACACTCGTCGAGCTGATGATCACGGTGGCCGTGATCGCGATTCTTGCTTCGATCGCGATTCCGTCGTATCGGCAATATGTGATCCGAGGTAATCGTTCAGCTGCCAAGGCGGCGATGATGGATCTCGCCAATCGCGAGCAGCAGTACTTGCTGGCGAAGCGCACGTACGCGGACAAGGCCACATTGGAAGGTACTGGTTACGCGCTGCCTAGCGAAGTGACCGACCATTACGATTGGGACGTGATCGCGGATGAGACCACGTTCGAGATCAGTTTCACTGCAAAGGGCGGGCAAGCCAGCGACGGCGAGCTCAC
>CBJNAT010000938.1:0-1567 GCA_966434585.1 uncultured Gammaproteobacteria bacterium
GATGTCGAAGTCGCTCGGCAACGGCATCGAGCCGCAGGAGATCGTGAACACGCTGGGCGCGGACGTGCTGCGACTGTGGATTGCCGCCACGGATTACGCCAACGAGATGAGCCTGTCGAACGAGATTCTCAAACGCGTCTCGGAATCGTATCGACGCATTCGCAACACCGCGCGCTTCCTGCTGGGTAATCTCGCCGCCTTCGACCCGGATCGCGATTCCGTGCCGCTATCGGACATGGTTGCGCTCGATCGCTGGGCCGTGTGGCGCGCGCAGCAGTTGCAGGAAGAAATCGCCGCTGCTTATCGCAAGTACGAGTTCCATGTCATCTATCAAAAGGTGCACAACTTCTGCAGCGTCGAGCTTGGCGGCTTTTACCTCGATGTGTTGAAGGATCGTCTCTACACCATGCCTGCCGGTAGCCGTGCGCGTCGTTCTGCACAGACGGCGACGGCGTGGATCGTCGAAGCGCTCGTTCGCTGGATCGCGCCTATCCTGTCCTTCACCGCTGAAGAGATTTGGCGGCTACTACCGGGCAAGCGGCCGGCATCCGTATTCCTCAGTACCTGGGCAACGTTGCCTGCCGGAGCCGGCGAACGGCCCGGCATCGACTGGGAGCGCGTATTGCAGGTGCGTAGCGCGGTTGCTCGTGAGTTGGAGAAGCTGCGAGCGAGCGGTGCGATCGGCGCACCGCTGGACGCCGAAGTGGATCTGTACTGCACGCCGTCACTGCGGCAGGTGCTCGAGCCGTTGCAGGACGAGCTGCGCTTCGTGTTCATCACCTCGGATGCGCGTGTCCACGGCGCCGATGCGCGACCTGCAACGGCAGCACCCATGGCAGAGGACGCGGATCCGCCGGCTTGGATCGTCGTGCAGCCGAGCGCCCATAAGAAGTGCATCCGTTGCTGGCATAAACGTGCGGATGTGGGCTCCACTCCTGCGCATCCCGAGATCTGTGGACGTTGCGTGATCAACGTCGAAGGGCCGGGTGAGCAGCGTCTTTACGCATGAACACCAAGCCTTCGCACAAAGTGTGGTTCACACCGACGCGCGGCGGCAGCAGCTGGCTGTGGCTGTCTGCGTTCGTCATCCTGCTCGATCAGGCGACCAAGGCAGTCATCAACAGCTCGATGGAGCTGTACGATCGTATCGAAGTGCTGCCCATTCTCGAGATCACGCGGCTTCACAACACCGGCGCAGCGTTCAGCATGCTCGCGGATGCATCAGGTTGGCAGCGGTGGTTCTTCATCGGTTTGGCACTGATCGTGAGCGTCGCGCTGATGATCTGGCTGCGGCGCGTGCGAACGCCCGAGCAGACACTGCTCGCGTTGGGACTTGCGCTGGTGTTGGGCGGTGCGCTCGGCAACGTGATCGACCGCGTTTGGCTGGGGCATGTCATCGATTTCATTCACTTCCATTGGCAGGGCTGGTATTTCCCTGCCTTCAACGTCGCAGACAGCGCCATCAGCATCGGCGCCGGTTGCTTGATCCTCGATGCCTTTCGCGACGGCGGCACGGCGCCCACGGCCAATGCGGATCAGGCGGCCGATAAGCGCTAATTCACTGCAA
>CBJNAT010000939.1:0-1567 GCA_966434585.1 uncultured Gammaproteobacteria bacterium
GATCGAGCTCGCTCCGACTCGCGACGGGTTGCGTTCGAACTATCTCGCGACGGGCACAGTGGATGAGTTGGTGTTCACTGCAGCGCTGGAGCGAATCCGCGTGCGGCTCGATCACACCGGTCATGACGCGCAGCTCGCAAATACTGAATCGGGCGCAGCGAATCACGTGCTGGAAGTCACGCGCACGCAGTATGAGGTGCGCAGCTTTCCGCTAACGCTCGGACAGTCTGTGGCCATCGGCGTGCGTCGGCTGCACGTGCTGCCCACGCCGCTCTCGAGTTACACCGTCTGCGCGACGACCCAGGGCGAGGCCGACACATTGGCCGCACATCCGTTCCTCAACGAGCTCGCGACGCGCATGAAGACGCGGGTGAGCGTGCGAGTGGAAAGCACCTTGGGAGACCAGCGGCGAGCGGCTCCGCGCACGGGCTTTGCTGGGGTCGGCGTAATCGCCGCAACCGCCGATGCCGGAGAACGCGCGGCGTGGTTGCTCGACAATGGGGCCGCCGAAGTCCTCGTGCTGCCCAGCGACTGTTCGCCGCCACAGCGTGTGTTGATTCACTGGGGCGATGACTCTGCCCGTCGCGGCACTCTGGCGGTGGCCGCAAGCGTTTTGCGCCATGTCCCGGCGGAAGCCGTGTACGTGGGCATCCTGCCGGCGGGCGTGTCGGACGCGCAGCGCCCGCAAGGCGTTCGCGACCTGCTCGATGCGAAGTCCGAGGCGCAGGGCGTGCACGGCCTCGAAATGCGCACGGAATTGCGCTTCGGTGCGCCCGCGGACGAGCTGGCGCGACGCCTCGCCGAAGCACCCGAGCAGCAGATGCTGATTCTCGGGATTTCCGACATCAAGGATCTGCAGGAGCGCTATGCGCCCATGCTCAGCGGCCAAGCGCGCCATCCGTTTATCGTCGTGTATCGGCCGGGTGAATCCACACGCGTGGAAACGGCGCTCGCCTCGAATGAATAACAGCAAGCGCGCCGCGATAGCGCGCGCGGCGAGGAATCCATCGATGACCTTCACTCCAGCACCTATGTCGGCCGCGGCTCGCCGTGTATGCGGAGTGCTCGCGAGCATGGCCATCCTGCTCACGATCCTCACCGGCTGCGGCGGCAGCGGGGACCGCGAGCAGCACGGTCGCATCGAATTGCTCAACGTGAGTTATGACCCCACGCGTGAGTTCTATCGCGATTTCAACGAGGATTTCGCGAAGAGCTGGCACGCCCAAACCGGCGAGACCGTGACGATCAAGCAGTCGCACGGTGGCTCGGGCAGTCAGGCGCGCGCCGTGATCGACGGGCTGGCGGCCGACGTCGTGACGCTGGCGCTCGCGTACGACATCGACTCGATTCAGCGTCACGGCAAGCGGCTCGGCGCCGACTGGCAGACGCGGCTACCGGATAACAGCGCGCCGTACACATCCACGATCGTGTTCGTGGTGCGGAAGGGCAACGCGAAGCAGATTCGCGACTGGGACGACTTGGTGAAGCCAGGCGTGCAGGTCGTTACGCCGAATCCCAAGACCTCCGGCGGTGCACGGTGGAATTACCTTGCTGCCTGGGGCTACGC
>CBJNAT010000940.1:0-1565 GCA_966434585.1 uncultured Gammaproteobacteria bacterium
GGCCGCTCTGTTGATGCTGGTGACACTGCTGAGCGCGTGTCAAAAAGGCGAACCAGAGCGCACGAAGATCGGCTTCCTAGTGAAGATGCCGGAGCAAGCCTGGTTCATCAACGAACAGCGCGCCGCCACTGAAGCCGGAGCGAAGCTAGGCTTCGATGTGATCAAGATGGGCGTGCCCGATGGCGAGAAGACGCTCGCAGCCATGGACAACTTGAATGCGCAGGGCGCACAAGGCTTGGTCATCTGCGCACCCGACGTCCGACTCGGCACGGCGATCGCCGCGCGCGCTCGCCAACACGGCCTCAAAGTCGTTACGGTGGACGATCAACTCGTGGATGCGAGCGGCGCGCCGATCAGCACCATTCCGCATCTGGGCATGTCGGGCTTCAAGATCGGCGAGCAAGTCGGAGAAGCGCTCATTGCGGAGATGCGGAAGCGTCAGTGGCCCGCGCAGGAAGTCGGCATTCTGCGGATCACCAACTACGAACTCCCCACGGCCAAGCAGCGCACCGATGGCGCAACGTCAGTGCTACTCAAGGCCGGACTTGCGAGCGAGCAGATCTACGATGCCGCGCAACGCAGTTCGGATACCGAAGGGGGTTTCAACGCGGCTCTGCCGGTGCTGTCGAAACACGCAAACGTCAAACACTGGTTGGTCTACGCCTTGAATGAAGAAACGGTGCTCGGCGCGGTGCGAGCGACGGAACAGTTGAAAATCGATCCGGCCAATGTAATCGGCGTCGGCATCAACGGCGCCGGGGAGGCGTTCGCGGAGTTCTCGAAATCGCAGCCCACGGGCTTCTTCGGCACGATCGCTGTCAGCTCGACCATGCATGGGCGCGACACAGCGATCAACTTGTTCGAGTGGATCGCACACGGCAAGCAACCTCCGGCCAGCATCGAAACCGTCGGTACGTTGATGACGCGCGACAACTGGCAACAGGTGCGCGCGGATCTCGGCTTGTGAACGCAGCAGCGACATCAGCTTCGGTCGCTCCGACCGTACTGGAGCTGCGCGAGGTGACCGTGCGCTACCCCGGCGTGCTCGCGCTCGATGCCGCTTCGCTCAACGTGCGCGCCGGCGAAGTGATCGGCCTGATGGGCGAGAATGGGGCCGGCAAATCCACGCTGCTCAAAGTGCTGGGTGGCATCGTCAAGCCGCATGCGGGCGAGATACTGATCGAAGGTGTCCGACACACCTTCGCCAATGCAGCGGCGGCGTTGCATGCCGGCGTCGCCATCATTCACCAAGAGTTGCATCTCGTTCCCGAGTTGACGGTGGCCGAGAATCTCCTGCTCGGACAGATGCCGAAGCGTGCCGGCCTCGTTGATCGCAAAGGCGCTACGACCCTCGCCCGCGGCATGCTGAAGCGGTTGGGCGAAGACATCGACCCACAAAGCAAGCTGCGCGAGTTGTCGATCGGCCAGCGGCAGATGATCGAGATCGGCAAAGCTTTGCTGCGCAAGGCGCGCATCATCGCGTTCGATGAGCCGACGAGTTCCTTGTCCACTCGCGAAGCCGAACGACTGATGAAGATCGTGCGCGAGCTGCGAGCCGCGGGCTC
>CBJNAT010000941.1:0-1564 GCA_966434585.1 uncultured Gammaproteobacteria bacterium
TCACGAGCGAGCCGGAAAAATGCGGCGCCGAGCCGCCGTAACCCAAGTTCTTGCCACGACTGATCTGCCACAGTGGTATGCGATGCGCAGCTGCAGCGCGCACTGCGGCGCGCACTTCTTCGACGGTGATCGGCGCGATGGCGCCCAGGGGTACATGGCGGTTGTCATCGATCGCAAACTTGTCCGAGTAACTGGCGCGATCCTGTTCTTCCATGAAAACGTAATCGCTACCCACCACATCCGCAAACGCGCGGCGCACTGCGCGGAGCTTTTGCGCACTCATCGGCAATTGGGTCATGTGATCCTCGCTCATGCTTCCGCGGCCGATTGAGTGAGCAGAGTGCGACCTAGCAACGTCGCGAGCACCAAACCGATCGCCAGGATCGAGAACAGCGGCAGCACAGAGAACGGTGGTAGCCACGAGATCACGCTGCTCGCAACCGCTGTGACCGCAAGCTGCGTGGTGCCCACTAGACTGGCGGCTATGCCCGCTCCGCCTTTTGCAGCGTCGAGTGCTGTGACCGCCGCTGGCGTCAGCATGAACCCCGCCACGACGAACAACAGCATGGAGACGATCTGAAATACGGCCAAGCTCAGGAGCCCCGCGCGCCACGCGGCAATCGCGAACAAGCACAACACAACGCCGGTCAGCGCAGCCCTAGCGATGACGCACCCGGCGCCCCAGCGCTTCATCAACGACGGTGCGAACTGCATCGTTGCGATGGAACTCGCCGCGCTAACCGCAAGCAGGATGGAGTACGCATGAGCATCGATGCCGAAACCACCTGAAAAGACAAATGGCGCTGCAGTCACGTAGGCGTACGGGACTGTCATGCTCAACCCTGCGGTCACTGCACCTGCCCAAAAGCGATGATTGCGACAGAGTTGTGCCACTTGGTTTGCCAGCGAAGTGGGACCCAATTGACGCTGGGCGGTGGGCAACGACTCCGGCACCGCAAAGCGGACCAGCAACAGACCACCGACGCCGGTTGCCGCCATCACGAAAAACAGCCCGCGCCACGACATTGCGGTGAGGAGTGCATTGCCCAGCAGCGGAGCGCAAACAGGAGATAGACCGATGATGAGGAAACTCACGCCCATGAGTCGCGCGGCAGCCGGGCCGCTTGCCATGTCACGGATCATGGCTCGAGATACGACCGTCCCCGCGCACACCCCGAAGCCCTGCGCGAAACGGAGCGCTTGCAGCCAACCGATCGATGCAGCGAACGCACAGGCGACGGATGCGAGGCAGAACAGACCGAGCCCGCCATACAGCGCCAACTTGCGTCCATAGCGATCGCTGCAGGCGCCGATCGGTATCTGCGCCACCGCAAGCGCCAGGAAGAAGAGAGACAGAGTGCGCTGCACCTCCCCGGGCGAGGTGTCGAGATCCCCCGCCATGGTCGGCAGCGCCGGCAAGTACAGGTCGATTGCGAGCGGCCCTATCGCGGACAGCACTCCCAGCACGAGCCCGAATCCGGCCCGAACCGTCGGCCGGCCGACACTGCTAAGTGTTTCCTCGTGCATGCAGAACGCGCCGTCCTAAAGATAACGTATGTTACTC
>CBJNAT010000942.1:0-1560 GCA_966434585.1 uncultured Gammaproteobacteria bacterium
TGGGGGCGCCGTTCGATTGACCGCCTATCCCCAAGGTAGGTACGTGCAGCCGCGGTCTCCACCACAATCCCAGCGGTGAACATCTCGGATCCATTCAACGGCATGTCAGTACTCATTCGCGCACGCGCAGCCCAGCTTGCGCTGGTGGCTTACTTCACGATTACCCCCTGCATCGCTGCGGAGCCGGCAGAGCCTGCGCTGAACGTGGCGCCGGACGGTTGCACGTACGGCTTCTTCTCGAAAGACCGATTCGCACCGTCACCGGCGTTTGCACAGCAGACGCGCGCTTCGGCTCCGCAGCAGTCGTCCGGTTACACAGTGGAAGTCGTGGCGGCCGGGTTCGATCATCCCTGGTCGATCGCCTTTCTGCCGGATGGCGACATGCTCGTGACCGAACGCATGGGTCGATTACGGCGCGTGTCTCGCGACGGAAAAGTTTCCGCGCCGATCGAAGGCTTGCCCCCGGTGAAGGCCGGCCCACCCGGTGGCTTGTGGGACATCGTGCTCGATCCGGACTTCGCAACGAATCGCTGGGTGTACTTCAACTACTTCTCGCCGCCTGCGAATCGTGCGACTACGGTAGAGCAGAACGAAACACAGTGGAACGAGTGGTTGCGCATGACGCCGGCGCAACGCCGTACTGTGGACGTCGGCACCGGACACGTCGCTCGCGCGCGACTGTCCAGCGACGGCTCGCGGCTCGAGCAGCTGACCGTCTTGGTTGATGGGGTGCTCGACGGCCGGCTGCGCTTTGCCCGCGACGGCACGCTGCTCATTACTTCTGGCACACCGGCCGGGGGCGGCTTGCCGGTGGATGATGAGCCGCAGGATCTCTCGAACGCGTACGGGAAGGTGTTGCGGATCAACCGCGACGGCTCCATTCCTGCCGACAATCCGCTCGTCGGGCGCAAGGATGTTCGGCAAGACATCTACTCGTACGGCGCGCGCGATGTTCAAGGCGCAGCGATCCGGCCGAGCAATGGAGATCTGTGGAGCAGCGAGAATGGTCCGCGTGGCGGCGATGAGATCAACGTGCATCGCCCGGGTGCGAATCTCGGCTTTCCACTGATCAGCTATGGTCGCGAGTATTCCGGTGCAGCCATCAACGGCGGCCTGACTGCAACGGAAGGGCTGATGCAACCCGCTTATTTTTGGACGCCGTCGATCGCGCCCTCGGGAATGACCTTCTATGGCGGCGGTCTCTTTCCGCAATGGCAGGGCAACCTGTTCGTCGCAGCGCTCGCCGGCAAGCGCGTCGTGCGGCTGGTGCTCGAGGGTGATCGCGTGATGGCTGAGGAGCCATTGCTGCTCGAGCGCTGTCAGCGCATGCGCACGGTCAATGAAGGTCCGGACGGCGCTCTGTATGTGTTGACCGACGAAGACGCAGGTCAGCTGCTACGCATCGTTCCGCCACGCGGCACCTGAGGACACATCGATGGCGCTCGAGCACATCAAGCGATGGCAGATCGGCGCTGTAGAGATCGTGCGCATCGTCGAGATCGATGCACACGTGCGCGCGACGTCGGGCTCCGTGGTCCTCGGGGCCGGCGCGACACCACC
>CBJNAT010000943.1:0-1557 GCA_966434585.1 uncultured Gammaproteobacteria bacterium
CATGTCCAGCGCACCCGGCAGATCTGCGATGCGCTCGACGAGCTTCATGCCGCGCCCACCGCCGCCGCCCACCGCCTTCACGAGCAACGGTGTGCCGATCTTACGCGCCAGCTGGGTTGCCTCTCCTGTCGATGACACGGAACCACCCGGGACGACGGGCACATCCGCTGCTTGCGCTTCGGCGCGCGCGCGCAGTTTGTCGCCCACCGCTTCGATCTGCGTGGCCGTAGGGCCGATGAAGATCACGCCTTCTTCTTCGCACGTGCGCGCCAGTGCGGCTCGCTCTGAGAGGAACCCGTAACCCGGATGGATCGCATCGGCCTGCACACCGAGCGCCGCATGCACGATCGCATTCACGTTGAGATAGCTTTCGCTTGGACGCGCCGCACCGATGCACACGGTACGGTCGGCCAATCGCGCGGGCACGCTGTCGCGATCGGCGGCCGAGACGGCAAGCGTCGTTTTGATGTCGAGCGCGCGACAGGTGCGGACGATGCGGGCGGCAATCTCGCCGCGATTGGCGATGAGGATGTGGCGGATAGGCATGATTAGATCACCTCTCCCGGTTGCGGGAGAGGTCGACGCGTAAGCGGCGGGTGAGGGCTTAGCGGAGCGATCGAGAGAACCCTCACCCTGTCCCTCTCCCGCAACCGGGAGAGGGGACGCTCGCGCCAGCTACTGGGGTGACGCTCGCGCCAGCTACTGGGGTGTTGAACCTGCAAGTACATTCGAGCTACCTAGCTCTCTTTCCTCACCCGCAACAACGTCTCGCCATACTCGACGAGTACTCCATCCTTCGCGAGGATCTCTGTGACCGTGCCGCTCACGCCCGCGCGCACGGCATTCATCAGCTTCATCACTTCAACGATGGCGATGACCGTGTCAGGTTCGACGCGACTGCCGACTTCAACGAAAGGGGGCGAGCCCGGTTTGGGCGAGCGATAGAACGTGCCGAGCAGTGGCGAGGTGACGTCGTGAATGTTGGGATCATCGGAAACCGGCGAGGGCGCTTGGGGAGGCACAGCAACCGGCGGCGGGCTGCTCGATGACGGCTCAGGTTTCGCTGGTGCGCTCGCCACCGTTCGCTCTGCCGCAGCACCGCGACGCAGGCACAGCTTCATACCATCGACTTCAAGCGTCAGCTCATCGAACGTCGACTGCTCGACGAGTCGCATGATCTCCGCAACGTCCGCGGCAGTCAGAGTCACCGTTTACCTCCAAAGATGTTCATTACGTGCACGAGTGGATCGGTAGCGGGCTTAGCAACCGACTGACTTTCCTTCGTCGACCACACTGTCTCGGGACGACTCTGCAGCAACAGAATCTCGTTCGTGTCGCGTGCAACTGCCCACTCGATGTCCTGCGGCCTGCCGTAGTGCTTCTCGACCTTGCGGCCGATCGTGCGCAAGGCGTCGAGCTCTGCATCGTTGAGAGAAGGCGCCTGCCGCAGCTCATCAGATACATCGATGCTTTCAATGCCGCCGGCAACCGCAGGCACGTGCTGGCGCAGCTTGTTCGAAATTTCTCGCACCGAGATCTCGCCGGTGATCTTGCCGA
>CBJNAT010000944.1:0-1551 GCA_966434585.1 uncultured Gammaproteobacteria bacterium
CTCCGGCCTGGCGGAGCGCACGCTGCGCGATGCGCGCTTCTACGATCGCTACGGACTCGCCGCGATTGCGCTGCATCGGCCCTCCATGGGCACCATTCTCGATCGCGATCTGGCCGACGTCCCGCTGGCGAGCGGCGATGTGTTGCTGGTGCAAGGCGCAGTGCGTCAGATTGCAAGAGTGAAGGGCAATCCGGCGCTGCTCGTTCTGGACGGACGACTGGATCTGCCGCATACGCCCAAGGCGCCGATTGCACTGATCACCATGTTGTGCGTCGTAGCGGCGGCGGGCTCCGGCCTCGTGCCGATCTATGTCGGCGCGCTCATCGGTGTCATTGCACTGCTCGCCACCCGCACCGTGCTGGTCAACAATCTCGGGCGCGCGCTCAAGGCGGACGTGGTGCTGCTGATTGCCGCGAGCCTCGCTTTGGGGAAAGCCGTCACCGATACCGGCGTCGCTCTGTCCATCGGCTCGTTCATCGCGCATCACACGGCTGCATTGCCGCCGAGCCTCACGCTAGCGATTCTGATGATAACGATGGCGCTCATGACGAACTTCGTATCCAACAACGCCGCGGCAGCCGTCGGTACGCCGTTGGCGGTCTATCTCGCGCAGCAGTTGAACCTGTCGCCGGAGCCGTTCGTGTTGGCTGTGCTGTTCGGCTGCAACCTATCGTTTGCGACACCGATGGGTTACCAGACGAACGTGCTGATCATGGGCGCTGCGAACTACCGTTTCGCAGACTATCTCAGAGTGGGGCTGCCATTGGTCGCTACACTTGCGGCGGTGCTGTCGTATGCGTTGGGGGCGAGGTATTTCTAGCGGGGTGGAGGAGTGGCGGAATGCTTGCGCGTTCGCTGGACGGGTCGTGAATCGTGATTCGCAAGAAGAGGATCGGTGCGCTCCCGATGAGAGAATCTGTGCGTGAGATGCGTCTGCTTGTTGCGAGCTTCGGACGTTGTGGGATAGATAAATCTTTCCCCGCTGGCTTCGGCTCGAGCTCTTCATCGATAGTGCGCGGTTCATCTCTTTGCTCTCGACAAGCACTACCCCGCCCAGACCAGAAGCACGCGCAGAGCTCAACGAGCTATCCTTGAGTGCTGAATCCTGGAAAGACCAACTGGCCAGGGCGCGTGACGCTGCGGGTGATGCAATAAGAGCGGAATGGGAGGAAGGACGACGATGCAGTTCGTTGCAGACGGACCCGAAATTCCGGAGGGGCTCTTGCAAGCGCAAGAGGAGGGCCGCGTAGTTTTTTTCTGCGGCGTATCAATACGACGAGGATGGCTCGCTTGTACTGCGAGCGAAACTACCGGCAGAGATCGGTGCGAAGGTGCTCAAGGCGCTCGAACTGGCAATGAAAGAGATCCCGCGGGAGCAGGTCGAAGAAACACGCGCCGACGTTCCAGCTGGAACGCCGACTGTTAAATCGGTGCCGAGGGCGAGAAGAGCCGATGCACTGGCGCTGGTCGCTGAATCATTCCTTGAACACGGCGCTGCATCGACGACCGGCGGCGATCAGCATCAGATCGTGGTGCACGTCTCAGCGGAAA
>CBJNAT010000945.1:0-1548 GCA_966434585.1 uncultured Gammaproteobacteria bacterium
GGGCGAGCAGCATCGCAGCTACGTCCTCTACAGTCGCGTGAAAGGGCGTCGCTTTTCGGTTTACGTTCCGGAGGAACTCGTGCCTGAGATGCGCCGCTGTCTGGACAACGGGCGTGCTCTGCAGGAGCTGCTGCATGAAGCCGCAGCGCGCTATGTCAAAGCTCTGAAGCGCGAGCGGACGAAGACGGCGCGCGGAGGAGCGAGCTGAGAAGTGTCGAGAGCCGCGCATCCACAGATCAGCTTTGCCGACTGGGAATTGATGCGGCAGGGGCTCGTTTTGGAGCCAGTGCTGCGGGCCATCGCCGACTTTCTCGATGACCACGAGGAGATGATCGAGGCGATCCGCGCCGATCTGCGGCGCGGTCTAAAGAACCCCGACACTGGGCGCAACGGATTGACCGCGCAACAGGTGCTGCGCTCGCTGATCGTGATGCGGGTCAAGAACTGGGACTATCGCGAGCTGCGCGAGCGGATCGCCGACGGATACACGCTGCGCCAGTTCACCGGCTTCTACTGCCAGCCGGTGCCCAAGCACGATGCATTCAATCGCGGCTTCAATCGGCTGACGCCGGACACACTCAAAGCCGTCAACGACCTGGTGGTTGAAGCGGCGGTCGATCTTGGATTGGAGGACGGCACGAAGCTGCGTGTCGACACCACGGTGGTGCAAACCGACATTCATCATCCGACCGACAACACGTTGTTGTGGGATGTGGTGCGGGTCGTCACGCGCCTGGTCGGCCGTCTCGCCCGAGCGCTGGGGCGCCGACGTATCAAGGGTTTTTACGATCGCACCCGTTCGGCGCGGCGGCGGATGTACGAAATCCAACGCATGACGACAAGACAACGCCACGAGCAGCAGACGGGGACGTACCGCCAGCTCATCGGCATTGCCGAGGAGGTCGTGGATGGCGCACGAATGGTGCTCGAGAAGACCAACAAGGCGCGCGGCAAGGATGTGCTTGCTGACATGGCGATCGAGGAAATCCGTAAGGAGATCGAGCGCCATTGCGGTCTGGGGAGCCGCGTGATCGATCAGGCGCGCCGCCGCGTGCTGCACGGAGAGCAAGTTCTCAACGCAGAGAAGGTCTATTCGATCTTCGAGCCCCATACCGACCTGATCAAACGCGGCAAGGTGCGAACCCCCATCGAGTTCGGCCACAAGGTGTTCCTTGCCGAGAGCGCGCAAGGCCTGATCACGCAGTATGAGGTGCTGAAGGGAAATCCCTCTGACGAGGTCAACGTGGCGCCCTCCCTCCGGCGCCACAAGCAAGCCTTCGGTCGGGTTCCGGAATTGTATGGCTCGGATCGTGGCTTCTTCAGTGAGCAAAACATGACCTCGTGCACCCGACACGGCGTCAAGGTGGTGTGCATTCCGCAGCGCGGCGGGAAGAAATCGCCGGAACGCGAAGCATGCGAGAAGAGCGCGGAGTTCAAGGAAGGTCAGCGCTTTCGCGCTGGCATTGAAGGCCGCATCTCGGTCCTGTTCCGGGGTCGCGGCATGAAGCGCTGCCTCGCCGAGGGGGCCGAGCGCTTCGAGTTGTGGGT
>CBJNAT010000946.1:0-1545 GCA_966434585.1 uncultured Gammaproteobacteria bacterium
CTGCGCGATGGCACTGGCAGCAGACTGCCAAGCGCGAGCCAGCCCGCGCCCGCGACCAAGCCCAGCGCGGTACCTCCCATGTTCAACGCAAGATCCTTCAAGCTCGGGACGCGCGGCGAGAGATATGCCTGTGCGATCTCGATGCTGAACGAAACCGAGAAGCCCAATGCAAGTGCGACCAATGCCGTATGCATGAAACCGAAGCGCGGGCTCAACCACAGGTATACACAGAACCCGAGCGGCAGATACAGCAGCACGTTGGAAACACGATCGCCGCGGCCTGCGCGTGCCCACGTGAGCTCCTGGATCGCCTGCAACAACCCGCCGCGCACCGCTTCGGGCTCGAAGCGGAATGGGTAGAGCGAACCGTAGGCGATCAGCGCGATGACGGCGAGCAGCAACCAGGGAGCGAATCGGCTTGAGCTGGACGCCATGCGGAAGGCTCTAGGCTGTGGGCTGTAGGCTGTAGGTCGGAACGGGAACGAGCATGGAGAAATGCAGCTCTATATTTCCTGTATTCCGACCTACAGCGTACAGCCTAGAGCCTACAACCTGATGATCACGTAGTGATCGATCAGTAATGCGGCGAACAGGAACGACAGATAAGTGATCGAGAACGTAAAGGTCTTCATCGGTAGTCGGGCGTCATCGCGCACCTTCAACGCCAATGCATGACGAATGAAGATCACGCCTAAGACGACTGCCGCGCCCAGATAGAGCAAACCACTCATTCCCGTGAGATACGGCAACAGCGTCACGATCACGAGCAGAATCGTATAGAGGAGGATCTGCAGTTCCGTGAAGGCGACGCTATAGGCGACGGGCAGCATCGGGATGCCTGCTTTCGCGTACTCATCGCGGCGTGCGATCGCGAGTGCCCAGAAGTGGGGTGGCGTCCAGGTGAAGATGATCAGGAAGAGCAACAACGCGTGTGCATCGAGCGAACCGGTGATCGCGGTCCAGCCGAGCACCGGCGGTGCGGCACCTGCAGCGCCACCGATGACGATGTTCTGCGGGGTCGCATGCTTTAGCCACACCGTGTACACGACCGCGTAACCAATCAGTGAGCAGAACGTGAGCACGGCGGTGAGAGGGTTGATCCAAGCCCACAAGAGGACCATCGAGATGATAGCGAGGACCCCAGCGTAGAGAAGCGCGGCACGTTGCGAGACGCGGCCCTTCACGATCGGTCGATTGCGCGTGCGGGCCATCTGCTCATCGAAACGATGGTCGAGGACATGGTTGACTGCAGCGGCCGATGAGGCGGCGAGTCCGATGCCGAGCGTTGCCAGCAGCAGCAACTGCAGCGGCGGCAGCGTCGGGGACGCCAGCAGCATGCCAACCACCGCAGTGAACACGATGAGCAGTACTACGCGCGGTTTGCCGAGTTGGTAGTAGTCGCGCCAGGTTGCGCGCACCTCGGCGGGTGGCAGGGTCTCGGCCGTCACTTGCATATCCGGAAACGCGTGCTATCGCGCCATGAGAGTGAACAGAGTGCGATTCTACAAGTAAGAAACTCGGGATCGGACTCCTGTCGCGACCCGA
>CBJNAT010000947.1:0-1541 GCA_966434585.1 uncultured Gammaproteobacteria bacterium
CCGACAAGTGCTGCCGAATGTCGAGCGACTGTCGGACCATGACTCCGAGCGCATCGTGCAGCCCCGCCGTGGGCGGCAGCAGTTCCATCTCGGTGTTCGAACGGTTGAGCAGGGTGTGCAAGTAGTCTTCGAAAACGGCCGTGATGATCGCATCGATGCTGGGAAAGTACTCGTAGATCGAGCCGATCGCGACGCCCGACACTTCCGACAGCCGCGCCACCGTGAGCGCTTCGCTGCCCTCACGGCTCACGATGAGAAGAGTTGCCTCTTTCAGCGCGGTGACGAGCGCAATCGAGCGCTGCTGCCGCGGCAGCTTGCGTGGCTGCGCGGGCTCGCGGTCGGGAGTCTTGGAGCCAGAGGAATGCGGCATATCGCCTCGCGAAGATCGTGAACTGCGTTGGGAGTGAGCCCAAGTATGCCGCGGGGTGGCAAGGCGGCGGTGAAGAAACATGCAGCAACGTCGAGGCTCTTGTGTTCGTCCATAGCATCTCAGCGCGAACGGAACACCTCGTACGCTGTTTTCGTGCGACACGTCAACGTTCGGAGGTTTAAACAGATGAACTCAAGCTGGCGCAGAGATACAGCTGTCATCATCGAGGCGGCGATCAATGGTGGCAGCAGCAAGGTGCGTAATCCGCACGTGCCGCGCGAGCCCGCTGAAATTATCGCCGATGCGCTGCGCTGCCAGGATGCGGGAGCGGCCATCATTCACGCACACAACAGCGACTACACGCTCACCGGGCGTGCAGCCGCGGATGACTATCTACTGGCGTGGCGGCCGATTCTGCAGCAACGACCGGACACGCTCTGGTATCCGACCATCACCGGAACCAGCCGTCCCATCGTGCAGCTGGAGCATGTGCGGATACTCGCGCGCGAAGCGCACTTGCAAATGGCGAGCATCGACCCGGGCTCCACCAACATCGGCAGACCGGACGCCGACGGCTTGCCCGCTGGCATGGTGTACGCCAACGAGTACGACGACATTCGGCAGGCACTGCACTTCTGCAGCGAGCACGCGATCGCGCCGCAGCTCGCGATCTATGAGCCCGGCTTTCTACGCACGACCTTGGCGTACTACCGCGCTGGCCGCCTGCCTGCGGGCACCGTGGTAAAGCTCTACTTCGGCGGCGACTGGGGCATGTTCGCAACGGCTCGTGGTGTCACGTTCGGTCTACCACCGACGCGCAACGCCCTGCTTGCCTATCTCGATCTGCTCGAGGGCGTCGACCTACCGTGGTCGGTCTCGGTGTGGGGCGGCGATCTCCTCGCAACACCCATCGCGCGTCTGGCGCTCGAGCTCGGCGGACACGTGCACATCGGTTTGGAGGAGTTCTTCAGTCCTGAACGCACGCCAACGAATGCGGAGCTGGTGCAAGAGGCCGTGGCGTTGATCAATGCCGTAGGCAGGCCAGTTGCGTCGATCGCAACGACACGGCAGTTGTTGGGCTTGAGCTGACTCATACCTCCGCTCCAGTCGCGCAGATCGTCATGAGGCGTCTCGTGGTCCTCACCGGCGGTGCCTCTGGTATGGCAAGGCC
>CBJNAT010000948.1:0-1535 GCA_966434585.1 uncultured Gammaproteobacteria bacterium
AACTCGCATCTGCGCGGCTGGCGATTGCTCGTGCATGGTGCGCGCTGGTTGTTCACTGGGCAGGGACCGCTGACGATCGGCGCATCGCAAGCCGTGGCATTCGTGCGCGCGGTGGCCGCAACGCGGCCCGATATCCAAATCAACTTCCGCCCGATCAGCTTCTGCTTCGATCGCAGCGGCCGGCTGCAAGCGGATTCCGCTTCGCGCATCACGGCTGCGATCTGTGCGCTGCGTCCACAGTCGATGGGGCGCGTGAGCGTGCGCTCAGCGGATACACGGGAGCCGCCGGTGATCACGTGCAACTACCTGAGCGCGCCGCCCGACGAAGGCACACTCGTTGCCGGCGTGAACTGGGCTCGCAAGATCTTTAACGCCGAGCCGCTGCGCTCGCGGATCCTGCGGGAAGACGCGCCTGGACCTGCGCATCGCACCGATGATGAGGTGCGCCAGTTCGTGAGACGCACAGTGCAACCGATGTGTCACCCCGTGGGAACGTGTCGGATGGGTGTGGATGCTCGCGCCGTCGTCGATACACAACTGCGCGTGCACGGCATTGAAGGATTGCGGGTCGTCGATGCGTCCGTGATGCCAGCGATCGTCTCCGGCAACACGGCTGCGGCAACGTACATGCTTGCCGAGAAGGGCGCGGATCTCATTAGAAAAGCGAGCGGATAGCGTGAAGCGGTGAGTGAAGAGCGCACGGCCCTAAAGTCTTTTGGGCGAGCGCGCAACGAGGAACCTTGCGGAGAGTGGCGTCATGGCACAGCAGCACACGCGTCGTTGGCGGATCGGAGCGGTGGAAGTCGTGCGCATCGTCGAGATCTTCGAGGAATGCACCGACGATGCGATTCTCTTTCAGGATTGCGGCCCCGAGCGCATCAAGCGCTATCCCTGGCTGCTGCCGCACTACGCCACGCCCGAGGGCAAGATCAAGATCAACTTCCAGGCGTTCGCGGTCCGCGCAGGGGAGCGGCGCATCATGGTCGACACCTGCGTGGGCAACGAGAAGCATCGTCAGGCGCCGCTCTTCAATCAGCTACAGAGCTCGTTTCTCGAGGATCTGACGGCGGCGGGTTTCGCGCCGGAGTCGATCGACACGGTGCTGTGCACGCATCTGCATCTGGACCACGTCGGTTGGAATACTCGCCGCATGAGCGGTCGTTGGGTGCCGACCTTTCCGAATGCTCGGTACCTGTTCAACCGCAAGGAGTGGGACTTCATCCACGGCCTGGCGAATGTGCCCGGTGCGGAGGTCGACCATTTGCCTGATTCGCTGCAGCCGGTCTTCGAGGCAGGATTGATCGACTTCGTCGACACCTCGCACCAAGTCACGCCGGAAGTGCGCCTGATCCCGACGCCGGGCCATACGCCGGGCCATGTGAGCGTGCAGATCGACTCGCAAGGGCAGCGCGCAGTGATCACTGGGGATCTCATGCACCATCCAATTCAATGCGCGGAGCCGGGGCTGAAAACGAACTTCTGCGCCGATCACGAGCAGTCGCGCGAGCCTTGGTGGATCCAGAATCACTCGTATC
>CBJNAT010000949.1:0-1533 GCA_966434585.1 uncultured Gammaproteobacteria bacterium
GCCTCGATGACCAGATTCCACTGGTTGTTCTCGTAGGCAATGCGCGTCGCCTGTTCGGAGAGCGCCTCATCCGACGAGAGCTCGGCCGCGCGCACGTACGCCTCGCTCGCCTCGCGATACTGCTTGCGCTGAAGCGCCACTTCCGCGCCCAGAATGAGCGCATTCGGGTCGCTCGGCAGCTCGGCGCGTGATTCCGCTTCAGAACGCGGCGTGGTCGGCGTGCAACCCGCAACCAGTCCGGTGGCGATGCCTGCAACGAATAGCGAACGAAGTGATTTCAAGGGGAACTCGCAGGGGCGCGGTAGGGCAAAGAACGGCTGGACTATAGCAGCGCCCTGCCGGAAGGAGTCAGGGCAGACCGTAAACCCTGTGCCGACAGTCACTTGCTTGTCATTGATTGCTTCCTCCCCGACAATCGCGCGGCACTCGCCCCGGCCGCTCGCAATGCCCTTTCTCGTCATCGGAATCAACCATCGCACCGCCCCGGTCGAGATCCGCGAAAAGATCGTGTTCGCGGCACCCGAGCTGCCCACGGCGTTGCGCGAGTTGACCCGCATTGCCGGGGTGCGCGAAGCCGCGATCCTCTCCACCTGCAACCGCACCGAGCTGTACTGCTACATCGACGACGGTGAGGCGCCGCTCGTGCCGTGGCTACTGCACTGGCACAAGGTCGATCCGCACGAGATCGAAGGCTGCGTCTACCAATACAAGGGACAAGCGGCGGTACAGCACGCGTTTGCAGTCGCCTCTGGACTCGATTCGATGATCCTGGGCGAACCGCAGATCCTCGGCCAGCTGAAAGAAGCCTATCGCGCGGCGTTGCGCGAACGGGCCACTGGGCCACTGCTCAACCGTCTGTTCCAGAGCTCCTTCTCAGTCGCCAAGCGGATCCGCACGCAGACACGCATCGGTGCGAACGCCGTCTCCGTTGCATCTGCGGCCGTGAGTCTTGCGCATACCGTGTTCGACAACTTCGCTCAGCACACCGCGCTGCTGATCGGGGCCGGCGAAACGATTGCCCTCGCGGCACGCCACCTGCGCAGCCAGGGGCTGCAGCGGATGATCGTGGTGAATCGCACGCTCGATCGCGCTCAGGATCTCGCCCGAGAATTCGACGGCTACGCGATCACGCTCGATACCCTGCCCGCGCATCTCCCGGAAGCAGACATCATCATCAGCTCGACCGCGAGCCCGACGCCCGTGCTGACGCAGTCCGTCGTGCGCGATGCGTTGCGAGCACGCAAGCGACGTCCGATGTTCATGGTGGATATCGCAGTGCCGCGTGATATCGAAGCCAACGTCGGCGATCTCGAAGACGTGTATCTCTTCACGATCGACGACCTCGAACATGTCGTGAATACGAATCAGCAGGCGCGTCGCCATGCGGCACGCGACGCCGAGCAACTCCTGGGGAGCGCCGTCGAGCAGTTCCAGCAGCAGATGCGCACGCTCGATGCGGCGCCGACGATTCGAGAGCTGCGCGATGAAGCCGAACACGTTCGTGCGCAGACGCTGCAGCAAGCCCAGCGTATG
>CBJNAT010000950.1:0-1517 GCA_966434585.1 uncultured Gammaproteobacteria bacterium
AATCAACAGGCACGTCGGCATGCGGCGCGCGATGCCGAGCAACTCCTGGGAAGCGCCGTCGATCAGTTCCAGCAGCAGATGCGCACGCTCGATGCGGCGCCCACGATTCGCGAGCTGCGCGATGAGGCCGAACACGTCCGTGCGCAGACGCTGCAGCAAGCCCAGCGTATGCTCGCCTCCGGCCGCGATCCGCAGACCGTCATCGAATTCCTTGCCTCGACGCTCACCAATCGACTGCTACACATGCCGAGCCAGCGCTTGCGCGATGCCGCCCAACAACGCGACGCCGAATTGATCACGGCCGCCCGCGTATTGTTTGCGCTAGACACGAAGCCGCCGGCCGTCAATCCACTAGAACCTGATGAGTTGAACGAAACAGACGGCGGTTAGGGCGCTGCACGCCGGCTGTAGGCTGTAGGCTGTAGGCTGTAGGTCAGAGCAAAACTGCTACCGCACTCGTGGAAAGCAGCGGCGTTAGGCTTGCTAGCCCCACTGTCAACGTCATCCCCCCATGAAAGATTCGATCCGCAACAAACTCGACAAGCTCATCGAGCGCCACGAAGAACTGAGTGGCCTACTCGCCGATCCGGACGTCATCGCGAAGACGCAGCAGTTTCGTGAGTTATCGGTCGAATACTCGCGACTGGAACCCGTGGTGGGTCGCTATCGCGCTTATCAGCAACTGCTTGCCGACCAGCAACATGCAAAGGAAATGGCGGAAGGCGACGATCCGGAGCTACGCGACTTGGGCCGCGAAGAGCTGAGTGCGTTGCAGGCGCAAATCGACGGCGAAGAAGGCGAGCTCGCGAAGCTCCTGATCCCGAAAGACCCGCGCGACGACAGCAACATCTATCTGGAAATCCGCGCGGGCACGGGCGGCGACGAAGCCGCGATCTTCGCCGGCGATCTGTTCCGCATGTACTCGCGGTATGCAGCCGATCACGGCTGGCGTGTCGAGGTGCTCTCGGAAAGCTTAGGCGAGCACGGCGGTTACAAAGAGATCATCAGCCGTGTCGTGGGCAACGGTGCCTACTCGCATTTCAAGTTCGAATCCGGCACGCATCGCGTGCAACGCGTGCCGGCTACGGAAGCGCAGGGCCGCATTCACACTTCCGCATGCACGGTCGCGATTTTGCCGGAGCTCGATGACGTCGCAGAGATCGACCTGAATCCTGCCGACCTGCGCATCGACACGTTCCGCTCCTCCGGCGCCGGCGGTCAGCACGTGAACAAGACGGACTCGGCGATTCGCATCACACACTTGCCGACGGGGGTTGTGGTCGAGTGTCAGGACGAACGCTCGCAACACAAGAATCGCTCTAGGGCGATGTCATTGTTGAAGGCACGCCTGCTCGCCGCGGAACAGGAAAAGCGCGACAAGGCCGAGGCCCAATCGCGCAAGCTGCAGGTCGGCTCAGGCGACCGCTCCGAACGCATCCGCACCTACAACTTCCCGCAAGGCCGCGTGACCGATCACCGCATCAATCTCACCCTCTACAAGCTGGACGACGTGATGA
>CBJNAT010000951.1:0-1510 GCA_966434585.1 uncultured Gammaproteobacteria bacterium
GACGCCAGCTTGGTGGTCGAAGAATACGTGCCTGCACGAACCGAGAACGATGTTCGAGAATCCACTGCACCCGCGCCGCAGGTGTTTGTTCTCTCGGCAGCGAATGCGGAGCGCCTCGATGAGATGCTGCGGCGGATGCAGAGCTATGTGCGGCAGCATGCGGAAGTGGCTCTAGCGGATCTTGCCTATACATTGCAGATCGGGCGCGAGCCGATGGTGGCGAGGTGGGCCACAGTGGCGGCCACACATGCCGAGCTGTTGCAAGCGCTAGAAGCCGAGTCCGCTCCCGCCGGTCAGATACACGTGGGGCACGGTGTCGGAACAACGGTGCGGCGAGATTCGAAGCGCGATTCCGCAATCCAAACTCTGCTTGGCGATGGCATCGGTGATGCGCTGCTCGACGCCATTCTCGAGCGACGCGATCTCAGGCGCATCGCCCTGTTGTGGACGGAAGGCGTGGCGATTCCCTGGCGCAAGTTGCACGGGAGCGGGCGTCGAATGTTGAGCTTGCCCACGTATCCGTTTGCGTGCGAGAGACATTGGATCGACTCGCAGAGTCATGCACCGCTGCAGCCCGCCGCGACTCGCGACATTTCCTCGATCGTCGAGCACGCGGTTTCGCATTCTGCAACCGGGGGCGATCATCGGTGTGATGACCCAACAGTGGAGGCATCGCTCACGCAGTGGCTTGCCTCGACGCTGCACATAGAAAGCGAGCAGCTCGACCCGCAAACGGATCTGTGCACGTATGGCGTCGACTCGCTGTTGCTCAGGCAGCTCGGCGCAATGCTGGAGGCGCGGTTTGGTGTCGTACTCGGCCACCGCGATTGGGTGACCTATCGAACGATCGAGGCCCTTTCGCGCCTTGTCCGTACACACGCGACGAAGCGATCCATCGTAGTTTCGTCGTCGGAGCAAACGCGAGCAGCAGAAACACGCCACATCATGTCGCGCAATCCGCTGTCGGTGGGACAGCAGGCGTTGTGGATCGCGCAGAACATGGACCCACTTGCGACTGGCTACAACGTGCCGCTGTGCTTCCGTGTGTCAGCCACCATCGAAGCGGCGGCTCTGGAGTCGGCGTGCCTCAGCGTGCTGCGGGAGCAGCACATCCTCGGCTGCGCCATACGCGACGCCGATGGTGTTCCGTATTGGACGACGGATGAAGTCGAGTTGCCACGCGTGCAAACAGAGGACATCGAACATCTCGCAGAAGGCGCGGTTTTGCCGTATCTGCGGGAGAAGGTGCGGTGCCCCTTCGCACTCGAGAGTGGTCCCTTGCTCCGGATTCATGTGCTGCGCCGCTCGGCCGCAGAAACAATTCTTCTCTTCGTGATTCATCACATCGTTTTTGACGGACGCTCGGTGCCAATCTTCATCAACGCGGTGCTGGAAGCCTATTCGGCGTACCGGCGCGGTGAACGCACAACGGCGGCCCCGGCAGGCAGTTATGCTGGCTTCGTCGCGTGGGAGCAGCAGTTTCTCGATGGCGAGGAAGGACAACGACATC
>CBJNAT010000952.1:0-1501 GCA_966434585.1 uncultured Gammaproteobacteria bacterium
ACGATGAGAACTGGCAGAGCTCGCTCGAGGTATTGAATCTGGCAGACAAGTTCTACTACGTGAACAAGTTTGACCTGTCGAGCATCGGTGGCGCCGTCGGAGCGCTCCCCGCGCCGCCGCGCACGTGGGCTGTGACGGTGCGACGCAACTTCAAGTGATGACGATGAAGTGACCCCCTGATCGGCCGCTCTTCGGAGCGGCCTCTTTTGTGGAGGTTACTGGCTTGCTGGCTGCTGGTCGGCTGGCCAGAAACAATTTGATCGTCATGCCCGCGCAGGTGGCAGACAGAGCTGGGTACTTCTAGGTTCGCGCGTTCGCGGGAACGATGCGGAGATACGATTCTGGCCAGCTGACCAGCAGCCCAGCTAGCCAGCAGCCTTGCCCCGCGCCTGCGGGGCGCTCAACTCACCCGCTCTTACCGCTCTGATGTTCGTGATCTTGCCGTCCCTTAGCTGGTAGTGGACGAAGTAGTCGCCGCGGATGAATTCGTCTTTTTTCATGGCGCCCAGAACGAAGTCCGGCACATCGTGCTGGGCTGTGAAGGTGGCGGTGAGCTCCGCGGCGATGCCGTGATCGTCGGCAGTGAAACGGTGGATCTCGATGCGCTCGCGAACCGTCGGGAACATCGCCCGATAGAAATCGAGAATGCCCTGCTTGCCCTGCAGCAGGATCTTGCCGATGAGGCATTGCACGTCGTCGGCGTAGTACGCACTGAACTTCTCGTACTCCGCGTTGCTGAATGCCTGCGCGTAATCGAGGAACGCCTGCCGTTGCTCGAGCGTGCCGCCCAGCCGCGGCGTGGGTTTCGTCACGCCCTGATTCGGCGGCCAGATCGCGGACTTGAGCTTCGCAACTTTACCGTCGCGCAAGTAGTAGACGACGAAGAATTTCACCGTCAGATACTCGCCGTTCTTCAGCGCGCCGAAGACGAACTCGGGCTTGTCCTTGGTGGCGCGGAAGTCCATGTCGACTTCGGCGAAGATGTGATTGCCATCCTGCAACACGACTTGTGCACGGATGATTTCGCGGATGCCGTCATGCGCCCACGCCAGAAACTCTCGCAAGGCCTGCTTGCCGTGCATCGTGCGTGTCGAGCCTTCGAACACGACATCGTCGTGATAGAAGGTTTGGAGCAGCAGCTCGTCTTGGCCGCTGTTGAATATCTCGACGTACTTCGTGTAGTCCATGAGTTGCGTGCTCCAGAGGTGAGGTAATCAGCTATCCGGCATCACTCATCGAGTGCCACCCAGGCACATGGAGGTGCCCGCCGCCGGAGGTGGCGAGCGCAGGGGAAAAATCACACTTTTTCCCCTGTGCCACAGCGCGAGTGGCAGGCCGCTCTCGCACGTCCTGTGCTCCGCGCCATTCGTGCGTCCTGCACATCAGCTGCCCGAGTCGCTGTTTCATATGAACGGCACGAGCAGGTACGAGGGATGCTCGGGCCCGGTATGAATCTGATGTCGCCCGCGATTCACGGTCGATTCGTGGTGCATGGCGAGCA